>DATAGN010000627.1:0-3274 GCA_036263715.1 Ramlibacter sp. | reverse complement strand
ATACGTCGAAGGTGGTTTGGGCCGGCGGCTCCGCTGGTGGCGCCGACCACATCCTGGCGGGCCTGGTCGCAAAGGCAGCCGGTGGCGACGCGACCAAGCTGAACTACGTGCCCTTCTCCGGCGGCGGCGAAGCACTCGCGGAAATGCTCGGTGGCCGCGTCACGGCCGGCGTCTCTGGCTACAACGAGTTCGAAAGCCAGATCAAGGCGGGCAAGCTGCGCGCGCTGGCCATTTCCGGCGGCAAGCGCATGGCCGGCATCGACGTGCCCACGCTGAAGGAGCAAGGCATGGACGTCGAGCTGTTGAACTGGCGTGGCATCGTCGCCGGTCCCGGCATCTCAGCCGCACAGAAGGCTGCGCTTTCCGCCGCCGTGGCCAAGGCCGTGAAATCCGAAGAGTGGGCGAAGGTCCGCGCCGCCCGCGGCTGGGACGACGCCTACCTCGATGCCGATGCGTACGCTGCGTTCCTGAAGGCGGACCAGGCGCGGGTGCGTGACGTCCTCACCTCCGTCGGCCTCGTCAAGTGAGCGACGCCGGACTGCCGGCAGGGCCGCGCTGGCAGGCCCAGTGCGGCATCGGCGTCGCACTGATGCTGGTCGCCGCCGCGCTGTGGTTCGACTCCGGCAAGCTGCCGCCGGCCAGCACCGCGGGGGTGGGGCCGGCAGCGGCCTTGCAACTGGTGGCGGTGATCGTCGCCGTGCTGGGCCTCGGGCATCTCGCCTCCGCCTGGCGCGCACGCCAGGCTGGCCACGCAACCCCCCTCGATCGAGGCAATCACCGCTCGCTGGCGATCGTGCTCGCCGCCCTCATCGGACAGATCGCTCTGCTCGAAGCGGGCGCAGGTTTCATCCTGAGTTCGCTGTGGCTGTTCGCGCTGACGGCGCGCGGCTTCGGTGAGCGCATCCACCTGAAGCTGCTCCTCATCGGCGCCGCGCTGTCGCTCGCGGTCTACCTGTTCTTCACCAAGGCACTTTCGCTCGCGCTGCCTGCCGGACCGCTCGAGCGGCTGCTCGGCTGAGCCCCCTGCAACATGGAAGTCTTTCAATCCCTGCTGCATGGGCTCGCCGTCGCCGTGCAGCCCGGCAACCTTCTGTTCGCCGGCATCGGCGTGCTGCTCGGCACGCTGGTCGGCATCCTGCCAGGCATCAGCCCTTCGCTCACGGTGGCGCTGTTGCTGCCGGTCACGTTCAAGCTCGACCCGACCGGCTCGATCATCATGTTCGCCGGCATCTACTTCGGCGGGATGTATGGAAGTTCGACGACCGCGATCCTGCTGAACACGCCCGGCGAGGCAGCTTCCATCGCGACAGCGATCGAGGGGCACAAGATGGCGCGCGCCGGCCGCGGCGGCCCTGCGCTGGCCACTGCCGCCATCGGCTCGTTCGTCGCCGGCACGCTGGCGACCCTCTGCCTCGCACTGCTGGCGCCCACGATCGTGGAGCTCGCGGTCGGCTTTGGCCCATGGGATTACTTCGGCCTCATGGTGCTGGCCTTCGTCACGGTATCGGCCACTTTCGGGAGTTCCGTGCTCCGCGGACTCACCAGCCTGGCGCTCGGCCTGGTGCTGGGACTGGTCGGCATCGACAAGCTGACCGGCCAGGCGCGCCTCGCCTACGGCATCCCGTCGTTGCTCGATGGTGTGTCGATCACCACCCTCGCCGTCGGCCTGTTTGCAATGGGCGAAGCGCTGTACGTCGCATCGCGCTACACCGGCGCCAGGGAAAGCATCGAAGCCGTGCGCGGCTCGCTGTGGATGACGCTCGATGATTGGCGCCGCAGCTGGAAGGCCTGGCTGCGCGGCGTGTGCCTGGGCTTCCCGATCGGTGCCTTGCCAGCGGGCGGCGCCGAGGTGCCGACCCTGCTGTCGTACACGCTGGAACGCAAGCTCGCGCGCGAACCGAACCAGTTCGGCCAGGGCGCGATCGAAGGCGTGGCCGGCCCCGAGGCGGCGAACAATGCGGCCGCCACCGGAACGCTCGTGCCCCTGCTGGCACTCGGATTGCCGACGTCTGCCACGGCGGCGATGCTGCTGGCCGGCTTCCAGCAGTACGGCCTGGTGCCTGGCCCGTTGCTGTTCGTCACCAACACCGACCTGGTCTGGGGTCTCATCGCCAGCTTCTTCATCGGTAACCTGATGCTGCTGGTGCTGAACCTCCCGCTTGTGGGCCTGTGGGTGAAGCTGCTGAAGGTGCCGCAGCCGTACTTGTACGCCGGCATCCTGGTTTTCGCGGCCATGGGGACGTTGGCCGCCAATCCTTCGACCTTCGAGCTGGGGCTGCTCGTCGCCTTCGGCATCAGCGGATACCTGATGCGCTGCTGGGACTACCCGCTCGCACCGATGATCGTCGGCCTCATCCTCGGTCCGATGGCGGAAAGCCAGTTCCGGCGCGCGCTGCAGATCAGCCTCGGCGACCCGTGGGTCTTCTTCAAGCACGGGGGGTCCGCGACGCTGCTCGTACTCGCAGTGGCTGCACTGCTGGCGCCGTTCGTGTTCAAGGGGTTGCGGCGGTTCAGGGGCGAGGACGCCTGAGATGGACCTGCCGGCGCACCAGCTGACGATGACAGTGTTGATGACACCGGACACCGCAAATTTCGCCGGCAATGTCCATGGCGGACACCTACTGAAACTGCTCGATCAAGTGGCCTACGCCTGCGCCAGTCGCTATGCAGCTCGCTACGTGGTGACCGTGTCCGTGGACCAGGTGGTGTTCCGCGAACCTATCCTGGTTGGCGAGCTTGTCACCTTCCTGGCAAGCGTCAATCACACCGGGCGCAGTTCGATGGAAATCGGCATCAAGGTGCTGGCGCAAGATATCCGCAGCAGGGCCTTGCGCCACGTGAACAGTTGCTTCTTCACGATGGTGGCCGTTGACGAGCGACGCGAGCCCGTTCCCGTCCCGCCCCTGATCCCTTCCACGCCGGACGAACGCAGGCGGTCAGAGGCAGCGCAGGTGCGCAAGAGCGTGCGCGAGGAGATGCGCGCCAGGTTGGAGCAGGCGCTGCAGGGTTAGGGGTGATGCGATTCGAGCGGCTGCGACGTTGCGCCTGCCGGTAATCAGTCCAGGCGCTGCCCTGGCGTGGCGAACTGGCGTGCCTGCAGGCGGTGTAGGCGCGCTGACTAAGCACGATGTACCGGCCACGGCAAAGCAGCCCGTTCCGAAAGGTGGGCGCGGTTCAGGGGCGGGACCGGGCGCGCGGCACCCGCGCTGAGTCGTTCAGGCGGCGGCTGTCCGAGGCAGCGCCGCTTCGGAGGAGCGCGAAATGTGGTCCTGCG
>DATAGN010000626.1:0-8020 GCA_036263715.1 Ramlibacter sp. | reverse complement strand
GTGGCGGTTCCGCGTTGCGGACGGCGTGGTGGCGTGGACCGACCGGCGCAGCGGCGTGCACCTGCAGGACGTGGCGCAGGAGGTCGGTGACTTCGTGCTGCAGCGCGCGGATGGCCTCTTCGCCTACCAGCTGGCGGTGGTGGTGGACGATGCGGACCAGCGCATCACGCATGTCGTGCGCGGCGAGGACCTGGTGGACAACACGCCGCGGCAGTTGCTCTTGCAGCGCGCCCTGGGCATGCACGAGCCGAGCTACCTCCATGCGCCGCTGGTGCTGGGGGCCAATGGGGAGAAGCTGTCGAAGCAGAACGGGGCGCAGGCGCTGGACTTGGCGGATCCGGTGGCGGCGGTCATTGCTGCGGCCCGCGTGCTGGGGATTGTGTTGCCGCCCGGGGGTACGGTGGGCGATGTGCTGGCGGCTGCGGTGGCTGCGTGGCGGCAGCGCTGGCGCTGAGGGGTGTTGGGGTCGCTGCGCGAACCCAACCTACGGTCCCCGCCTTAGTAGGTTGGGTTGCGCGCAGCGCACCCCAACATCCGTCAGGGACAATCGAGGCCATGAGCGAAGAAGACAACAAGGACGCACCCGCAGACGTCCCTCCCCGCCGCCCCGTCCGCAGCTTCGTGCTGCGCACCGGCCGCACCACCGTCGGCCAGCAAAAGGCCATCGACACGCTCGGTCCGCAGTACCTCGTCCCTTACCAGCCGCAGCCGGTGGACCTGGCTGCCCTCTTCGGCCGCGCGGCACCGACGGTCCTCGAAATCGGCTTCGGCATGGGCGAGGCCACGGCGCACATCGCGGGCGTGCTGCCGCAGAAGAACTTCCTTTGCTGCGAGGTGCACACGCCCGGCGTGGGCGCCCTCCTCAAGCGCATCGGCGACCTGGGACTGGGCAACATCCGCATCGTGCAGCACGACGCCGTGGAAGTGCTGGAGCACATGCTCGCGCCGGCGTCGCTCGCCGGCGTGCACATCTTCTTCCCGGATCCGTGGCACAAGGCCCGGCACAACAAGCGCCGGCTGGTGCAGCCGCAGTTCCTCGCCAAGCTGTTGCCCAGGCTGCAGGCGGGGGGCTACATCCATTGCGCGACCGACTGGGAACCGTATGCGCAGCAGATGCTGGATGTGCTGTCCGCGCAGCCTGCGCTGCAGAACACCGCCCAGGGCTTTGCGCCCAAGCCGGACTACCGGCCGCTGACGAAATTCGAGAACCGCGGCCTGCGGCTGGGGCACGGGGTGTGGGACGTGGTGTTCAGGAAAGTCTGACGTTACCCTCCGCGGGGATGACGGAGTTACATCCGCTCCGCCACCCACCCCTGCACCGACTGCAGCGCGCCACTGAGCTTGCTCGCATCGGTGCCGCCGGCCATGGCCATGTCCGGCTTGCCGCCGCCCTTGCCGCCCACCTGCTGCGCCACGAAGTTCACCAGGTCGCCGGCCTTGACCTTGCCCATGCTGTCGGCCGTCACGCCGGCTGCCAGTTGCACCTTCGCGCCGTCCACCGTCGCCAGCACGATCGCCGCGGACTTGAGCTTGCCCTTGAGCTTGTCCATGGTGTCGCGCAGCGCCTTGGCGTCCGCGCCTTCCAGGCGCGCGGCCAGCACCTTGATGCCCTTGACGTCCACCGCTTGCGCCACCAGCTCATCGCCCTGCGAAGACGCCAGCTTGCCCTTGAGCGCAGCGACCTCTTTTTCCAGGGTGCGCACCTGCTCCAGCACCTGCGCGATGCGCCCGTTCAGTTCGGTGGGCGTCGCCTTCAGCGAACCGGCGGCCGCCTGCACGGTCGACTCCAGCTGCTGCAGGTAAGCCAGCGCATTGGCGCCGGTGACCGCCTCGACGCGGCGGATGCCCGCGGCCACGCCGCCTTCGCTGACGATCTTGAACAGGCCGATGTCACCGGTGCGCTGCACGTGCGTGCCGCCGCACAGTTCGCGGCTGCTGCCGATGTCCAGCACGCGCACGGTCTCGCCGTACTTCTCGCCGAACAGCATCATCGCGCCGGTCTTCTGCGCCGACTCGATGTCCATCACGCGCGCCTGCGTCGGGTGGTTCTCCAGGATCTCGGCGTTCACCCGCTTTTCGATCTCGCGCACCTGGTCGTCGGTGATCGGCGCGTTGTGCGTGAAGTCGAAGCGGGTCTTGTCCGCATCGACCAGCGATCCCTTCTGCTGCACGTGGTCGCCCAGCACTTCGCGCAGCGCCTTGTGCATCAGGTGCGTGACGCTGTGGTTGCGCATCGTCGCGTGGCGGCGCTGCATGTCGACGGCGGCCTTGACCGTGTCGCCGACCTTCAGCGTGCCCTGCGTCTGCACGCCATGGTGGCCGAACACGTCGGCCTTGATCTTCTGCGTGTCCTCCACGCCGAACTGCACGCCCTCGGCCACCAGCAGGCCCGAGTCGCCGACCTGGCCGCCCGACTCCGCGTAGAACGGCGTGGTGTCCAGCACGACGACGCCCGGCTGCCCTTCTTCGAGCTGCTGCACCGGCGTGCCGTCCTTGTAGAGGGCAACGACCTTCGCGGTCTCTTCCAGCTTCTCGTAGCCGGTGAAGACGTTGCCGGCACCGCCGTACTCCAGCGCGCGGTCCATCTTGAACTTGCCTGCCGCACGACCTGCCGCCTTCTGCTTTTCCATCGCAGCGTTGAAGCCCGCTTCGTCGACCGTGAAGCCGCGCTCGCGGCAGACGTCGGCGGACAGGTCCAACGGGAAGCCATAGGTGTCGTGCAGCTTGAAAGCCACTTCGCCCGGCAGCGCCTTCTGGCCCGCGGCGCCGCCTTGCGTGGACTCCAGGGCGGAGTCGAGGATCTCCATGCCTACGGCGAGCGTCTCGTAGAAGCGTTCTTCCTCCGCCTTCAGCACCTCGATCACGCGCTTCTCCGACGCGCGCAGGTTGGGATAAGCCTCGCCCATCAGCTTGACCAGGTCCGGCACCAGCTTGTGGAAGAAGGGCGTCTTCTGTCCGAGCTTGTAGCCGTGGCGGATGGCGCGGCGGATGATGCGGCGCTGCACGTAGCCGCGGCCTTCGTTCGACGGGATCACGCCGTCGGTGACCAGGAACGAGGTCGCGCGGATGTGGTCGGCGATCACGCGCAGCGACGGATTCGACAGGTCCTTCGTGTTCGTCTCGCGCCCGGCCGCCCGGATCAGCGCATCGAAGATGTCGATCTCGTAGTTGCTGTGCACGTGCTGCAGGATGGCGGCCAGGCGCTCCAGGCCCATGCCGGTGTCCACGCAGGGCGCGGGCAGCGGCTTGACCGAGCCGTCCGGCTGCATGTCGAACTGCATGAACACGTGGTTCCAGATCTCGATGTAGCGGTCGCCGTCGGCGTCCGGGCTGCCCGGCGGGCCGCCGGGGATGTGCGGGCCGTGGTCGTAGAAGATCTCCGAGCAGGGACCGCAGGGGCCGGTGTCGGCCATCATCCAGAAGTTGTCGGATGCGTACTTGGCGCCCTTGTTGTCGCCGATGCGAACGACGCGCTCGGGCGGCAGGCCGATGTCCTTCGTCCAGATGTCGTAGGCCTCGTCGTCGTCGATGTAGACGGTGGCCCAGAGCTTGTCCTTGGGCAGCTTGTAGACCTCGGTCAGCAGCTCCCAGCCCCACTTGAGGGAATCACGCTTGAAGTAGTCGCCGAAGGACCAGTTGCCCAGCATCTCGAAGAAGGTGTGGTGGCGCGCGGTGTAGCCCACGTTCTCGAGGTCGTTGTGCTTGCCGCCGGCGCGCAGGCAGGCCTGCACCGAGGCCGCGCGCACGTACGGGCGCTTGTCGCTGCCGAGGAACACGTCCTTGAACTGCACCATCCCCGAGTTCGTGAACATCAGGGTGGGGTCGTTGCCGGGCACCAGCGGGCTGGAAGCCACCACCGTGTGGCTCCGCTCCCTGAAGAAATCCAGGAAGGTCTGGCGGATGTCGGCGACGGTGAATTTGGGAGTGGTCATGGGGAGTCCAGCGGAACCTTCGATTATAGGTTTCGGCCCCTTTCGCTCTTGAGCCGCCCTCGCAAGACCCCTCGCAAGACCCCTTGCAAGACCCCTCGCAAACCCGCTGCCGTCCTGTCACATCCCGAGTCCATACTGCCGAGCCATGGCATCCATCCGCCTGATCGACATCGGCAAACGCTGGGGCGACACCACGGCGCTGGAGAACATCGACCTGGAAATTCCCTCCGGCAGCTTCTGCGTGCTGCTCGGTCCTTCCGGCTGCGGCAAGTCCACCACCCTGCGCATCGTGGCCGGCCTGGAGGCGCCCAGCAGCGGCCAGGTGCTGATCGACGGGAGGGACGTCACGGGGCTGCCGCCGGCGCAGCGCGGGATCGCGATGGTCTTCCAGAACTACGCCCTCTTCCCCCACCTGAGCGTCGGCGACAACATCACCTTCGGTCTCTCGGTGCGCAAGATGCCGGCGCCGGAGAAGGCCAAGCGCCTGGCCGAGACCGCGGACCTGCTGGGGCTGGGCGCCCTGCTCGCGCGCAAGCCGTCGCAGCTTTCCGGGGGCCAGCAGCAGCGCGTAGCGCTCGCGCGGGCACTGGTGGCGCAGGCGAAGGTCTGCCTCATGGACGAACCCCTGTCCAACCTCGACGCGCAGTTGCGCCAGGAGATGCGAACCGAACTGCGGCAGCTGCAGCAGCGCCTGGGGCTCACCGTGGTCTACGTCACCCACGACCAGGCCGAGGCCATGAGCATGGCCGACCAGGTGGTGCTGTTGAACAAGGGACGCGTCGAACAGGCGGCGGCCCCGCGCGAGCTCTATGCGCAGCCGGCCACCACCTTCGCCGCCCGCTTCATCGGCACGCCGCCGATGAACCTGCTGCGCCTGCAGGACGGCCGCATCGCCGGCAGCGAGGTGCCCGCCGGGCGCGCGGCCCACTGGCTTGGCATGCGGCCCGAGGAAGTGACGCTCGGCGGCCCGGTGCCGGCCACCGTGCGGAGCGTCGAATACCTTGGCGCCGACCTCATCGCGCACTGCGCCGTCGGCAGCGAGACCCTGACCCTGCGCACGAACGGCCAGGCCGACCTGCGCGAAGGCGGCGAGGTCGCCCTGCACTGGCCGCCGGCGCACGCCCACCACTTCGATGAACAGGGCCGACGCCTGCCCTGACACGCCAGTTTCACAACCGAGAAGGAGACTCCCTGCCATGCAACGCAAGACCTTCAACTTCCTGCTCGCCGCCGGTGTCGTCGCGGCCACCCTCGGCTGGGGCGCCGCCCGCGCGCAGCAGGCGACCGAGATCTCCTTCTTCTATCCGGTGGCCGTGGGCGGACCCATCGCCAAGACGATCGACGGCTTCGCCGCGGACTTCATGAAGGCCAACCCGGGCATCAAGGTCACGCCGATCTACGCGGGCACCTACCAGGAAACCATCGTCAAGGCGCTCACCGCCCACAAGTCGGGGACACCGCCGGTCACGTCCGTGCTGCTGTCCACCGACATGTTCACGCTCATCGACGAGGACGCGATCGTGCCGATCGACAACTTCGTGAAGACCGCCGACGACAAGGCGTGGCTGGCCAGCTTCTATCCGGCCTTCATGATGAACAGCCGCACCAACGGCAAGACCTGGGGCGTGCCTTTCCAGCGCTCCACCGTGGTCATGTATTACAACAAGGAGCTGTTCAAGGAGGCCGGCCTCGACCCGAACAAGCCGCCGCAGAACTGGGCCGAGCTCAAGGCCGTCGCCACCAAGCTGACGAAGAAGGACGCCAGCGGGAAGGTCACGCAGTACGGCGTGCAGATCCCCTCCAGCGGTTTCCCGTACTGGCTGTTCCAGACGCTCACCACTGGCAACGACGCGCTGCTTGCCAACGAGGCCGGCACGCAGGTGAAGTTCGACGACCCCAAGGTCATCGAGGCGCTGCAGTACTGGGTGGACCTGGGCAAGGCCGGCATCCATCCGCCCGGCGTGGTCGAGTGGGGCACGACCCCCAAGGACTTCTTCGAGAAGAAGACGGCCATCATGTTCACCACGACCGGCAACCTGACCAACGTGAAGAACAACGCCAAGTTCGACTTCGGCGTTGCCATGATCCCGGGCAACAAGCGCAAGGGCTCCCCCACGGGCGGCGGCAACTTCTACATCTTCAAGAAGTCCACGCCGCAGCAGCAGGAAGCCGCCTTCCGCTTCATCAAGTGGATCACGCAGCCCGAGCGCGCGGCCGAGTGGAGCATGGACACGGGTTACGTGGCCGTCTCCGAGAAGGCCTACGGCACGGACACGCTGCGCAAGTACGGCCGTGACTTCCCGGCGGCGCTGGTCGCGCGCGACCAGCTGCCCGTGTCGGTGGCGGAGTTCTCCACGCACGACAACCAGCGGGTCACCAAGGCCCTGAACGACGGCCTGCAGGCGGCCCTGACCGGCACCAAGACGCCGACGCAGGCCATGCAGGACGCGCAGCGGGAAGCCGACCGCATCCTCCGCGCGTACAAGTGACGGGCGGGGCACCCGCTCCAGCGCACGGCGGCCGGGGGGCGATCCACGCCTGGCTGCTGCTGCTGCCGGCCCTGGTGCTGCTGGTCGCCTTCACGCACTGGCCGACTTTCGCAACCTTCTGGGACAGCTTCCACTCCGCGCCGAAAGGCGCGCGGGCGGCGGCGTTCGTGGGCATCGACAACTACCGGGCCATGGCGGAGGACCCGGTGTTCTGGCAGGCGGTGCGCAACAACCTGTGGTTCGCCGGCGCGACCATCCCGCTGTCGATCGCGCTGGCCCTGGTGATGGCGCTCTGGGTGAACGAGCGCATCGCCGGCCGCGCCTTCCTGCGCATGGCCTACTTCACGCCCACGGTGCTGCCGATGATCGCGGTGGCGAACATCTGGCTGTTCTTCTACACACCGCAGTACGGGCTGCTGGAACAGGTGACCGGCTTGTTCGGCCTGCCTTCGCACAACTGGCTGGGCAACCAGTCGACGGCGCTCGCGTGCGTGACGCTGGTGGCCGTGTGGAAGGAGGCCGGCTTCTTCATGATCTTCTACCTGGCGGCGCTGCAGACGCTGAACCCGAGCCTGCGCGAGGCGGCCGCCATCGAAGGTGCGTCGCGCTGGACCTTCTTTCGCCGCGTGCAGTGGCCGCTGCTGATGCCCACCACGCTGTTCGTGCTGGTCAACGCCGTCATCAACGGCTTTCGCATGGTCGACCACATCTTCATCCTCACCCGCGGCGGGCCGGACAACGCGTCGGTGCTGCTGCTCTACCACCTCTACGAAGTGGGCTTCAAGTTCTGGGACACCGCGTACGCCGCCGCGCTGACGGTGGTGCTCGTCGTGGTGCTCGCATCGGTGGCCCTCTTCCAGTTCTTCGTGCTGGACAAGCGGGTGCACTACAAGTGAAGGAGCACCGCCGCGCCTACAACGAGCCGGGCGTGCTGGACACGATCGCGGCATGGCTGCTCGCGTTGCTGTGGATCCTGCCGCTGGCCTACGCCGTGTGGACCGCCTTCCACCCACCGGAGTATTCGACCCGCTTCGTGCTGCTGGCGCCGCTGACGCTGGACAACTTCCGGCGTGCCTGGGAGGCGGCGCCCTTCGCGCGCTACTTCCTGAACACGACGCTGCTGGTGCTGATGATCCTGGGCGTGCAGCTGGTGCTGGCCACGCTCGCCGCCTACGCCTTCGCCCGTTTCGAGTTCCGCGGGCGCAACGTCGCTTTCGCACTGGTGCTCGTGCAGCTGATGATCATGCCGGACATCCTGCTGGTGGAGAACTACAAGACGATGGCGCGCCTGGGCCTCATCGACACGCTGCTGGCCATCGGCCTTCCGTACTTCGCCTCGGCTTTCGCGATCTTCCTGCTGCGGCAGACCTTCATGGGCATCCCCAAGGAGCTGGACGAAGCGGCCCGCGTGGAGGGCGCCAGCGCGATGCAGACGCTGTGGCGGGTGTATGTGCCGCTTGCGCGCCCCGTGTACACGGCGTTCGCGCTGGTGTCGGTCAGCTTCCACTGGAACAACTTCCTCTGGCCGCTGATCGTGACCAACAGCGTCAACGCACGGCCGCTCACCGTGGGACTGCAGGTCTTCTCGTCGGTGGACCA
>DATAGN010000625.1:0-1660 GCA_036263715.1 Ramlibacter sp. | reverse complement strand
CGCAGGAGCTGATGACGCACCTGGCACCGGTGCTGGCCGCCATCTCCGCGGGCTCGGTCTTCATGGGCGCCAACAGCTACATCGGCAACGCGCCCAACCTGATGGTCAAGTCGATCGCCGAAGACCGGGGTGTCAAAATGCCCAGCTTCTTCGGCTACATGCTGTGGTCGACCGGCATCCTGGTGCCGCTCTTCATCGTGATGACCTTCGTCTGGTTCCGCCCATGAACAAACCCCGCATCCTCGTCGCCCGCGCCGTGTTTCCCGAAACGCTGGCGCGCCTGTCCCAGCACTTCGACGTGGAAGCGAACCAGGACGATGCCACCTGGAGCAAGCAGGACCTGATCGCGCGCCTGCAGGACAAGGCGGGCGCCTTCACCACGGGCACGGAGCGCATCGACGCCGAGGTGCTGGCCGCCTGTCCCCAGCTGAAGATCGCCGCCAACATGGCGGTGGGCTTCAACAACTTCGACGTGCCGGCGATGACCGCGCGCAAGGTGCTGGGCACCAACACGCCGGACGTGCTGACCGAGACCACGGCGGACTTCGGCTTTGCACTGCTGATGGCGACCGCACGCCGCGTGACCGAGAGCGAGCATTACCTGCGCGCCGGCAAGTGGACCAAGTGGCGTTTCGACATGTTCGCCGGCGCCGAGGTGCACGGCAGCACGCTGGGCATCCTGGGCATGGGCCGCATCGGCCAGGGGATCGCCAGGCGCGGCGCCCATGGCTTCGGCATGAACGTGGTCTACCACAACCGCTCGCGCCTGGCGCCCGATCTCGAGGCGGCCTGCAAGGCGCGTTACGTCAGCAAGGAAGAACTGCTGAAGACCGCCGACCACGTGGTGCTGGTGCTGCCGTACTCCGCCGAATCGCACCACACCATCGGCGCGAACGAGCTCGCGCAGATGAAGCCCACCGCCACGCTGGTGAACATCGCACGCGGCGGCATCGTCGACGACGCGGCGCTGGCGCAGGCGCTGCGGGAGAGGCGCATCGCCGCCGCGGGCCTCGATGTCTTCGAAGGCGAGCCGCAGGTGCATCCCGACCTGCTGACGGTCCCGAACGTCGTCCTCACGCCCCACATCGCGAGTGCCACGGTGCCCACGCGCCGGGCCATGGCCGACCTCGCCGCCGACAACCTGATCGGCTTCCTGGTGCATGGCAAGCCGCTCACGCCGCTCAATCCCGAAGTGCTGAAGTAGTGGAAATCTGGATCGTGATGGCGCTGGCCTTCGCCAGCGTCGTGCTGCTGGTGGCACTGGTGGTGCGCAAGCCGCCGGCGGTGGAAACCGGCCGCGCCGAGCTGATGGCGGCCAACGAGCGCATCGAGCGCGAGTTGCGCCGCGAGATCAGCGAGTCCTCGCGCAGCCTGCGCGGCGAGCTCACGCAGACGCTTGCCGCCTTCCAGCAGGCGCTGATGCAGCAGGCGCAGGAAGCCACCCGCACGCAGAACGCGCAGATCGACGCCTTTTCGCAGCAGCTCGTGGCCACGCAGAAGACCATCTCGGATTCGCTGCGCGACCTGAGCGAGGCCAATGCACGCCGCATCTCCGAGGTGCGCGCCACGCTGGAGACGCAACTGACTGCGATGCAGCAGACCAATGCCGCGAAGCTCGAGGAGATGCGGCGCACGGTCGACGAGAAGCTGCAGACCACGC
>DATAGN010000624.1:0-5882 GCA_036263715.1 Ramlibacter sp. | reverse complement strand
GAAGTCCGGCTCCAGCGCCGCCCGCAACTCAACTCACTGCGCGTCGGTCCGCGCGCGGACCGACGCTCCGTTCAAACAAAGGTCGCGAGCATGAGACGTACGCAGCGCCTGGCGCGTCGCTCGTGCCGTTCGACGTGAACTCCCTTCAACCTCCCTCCCCGCCTGGGGGAGAGGGCAGGGGTGAGGGCGGTCGCAGGCCATGACACTTCGCGTCTTTCGTAGGTCGGACGGCATCCTGCCGCGCTCGACGCAATTCGTGGTGGCTAGTGCGAAATGCACGAAGCCAGGAGCCCGGGATCCCCGCCTCCGCGGGGATGACGCGTGCGCTCTCCGGAACGGCACGAGCGCCGCGCCAGGCGTCGCGCGGTGCGGGCCCGCGTTTGGGACGGGACCGGACTTCCAGGTCGCCCGCGCGCATCGCGCGCGGATCCCCGTCACGGCGGGTCTGCACCGCGCGGCGCCTGGCGTGGCGCGGCAGCTCCGGAGCGAGACCAGGAAAGCACGCCCTGGATCGCCGCCACCGCCACCCTCACCCCACCCTCACCCCACCCTCTCCCGCAAGCGGGAGAGGGAGAAGACAGAGAGTTAACACGGGAGTGCTACCTCGACGCGTCCCGCTACCATGGCATGCATGACCCCCGATCCCTCGTTGCCGCTGGACGGCCAGCGCATCCTGGAGCTGGCCGCGCGCTCCATGTTCGAGCTGTTCGCCAACGCGAGCGAGGGCATGCTGCTGGTGGACCGCCAGGCGCGGGTGGTGTGGATCAACGACCAGTACAAGCGCTTCCTGCCGGCCCTGGGCTACCAGCGGGTCGAGGACTTCGTCGGCCACCCCGTGTCCGAAGTCGTGCAGAACACGCAGATGCACCGCGTGCTGGAATCGGGCAAGCCGATCCTGATCGACCTGCTGTCCAACAAGGCCGGCACCTTCGTGGTCAGCCGCATCCCGCTGCGCGACGAAGCGGGCACCGTGATCGGAGCGCTGGGCATCGTGCTGTTCGACCACCCGGAAACGACGCTGCAGCCCCTGATCCACAAGTTCGCGGCGCTCCAGCGCGACCTCGACGAGGCACGGCGCGAGCTCGCGTCGCAGCGCCGCAGCAAGTACACCCTCGCCAGCTTCGTCGGCACCAGCCCCGCGGCCGTCGAAGTGAAACGGCAGGCGCGCAAGGCGGCGCAGTCGTCCAGCCCGGTGCTGCTCCTCGGTGAAACCGGCACGGGCAAGGAACTGCTCGCGCACGCCATCCACGCGGCCTCTGCGCGTTCGCGCGGCGCCTTCGTCAGCGTCAACATCGCCGCGGTGCCCGACACGCTGCTGGAAGCCGAGTTCTTCGGCGTGGCACCCGGCGCCTACACCGGCGCCGATCGCAAGGGGCGCGAAGGCAAGTTCAAGCTGGCCGATGGCGGCACGCTGTTCCTCGACGAGATCGGCGACATGCCGCTGGCACTGCAGCCCAAGCTGCTGCGCGCGCTGCAGGAAGGCGAGATCGAGCCGCTCGGATCCAACAAGGTGGTGCCCTTCGACGCGCGCGTGATCGCTGCCACGTCGCGCGATCTCGCGCAGCTGGTGCGCGAGGGCAGGTTCCGCGAGGACCTCTACTACCGCCTGAACGTGCTGCCGATCAAGGTGCCGCCGCTGCGCGAGCGCCGCTCCGACATTCCCGCGCTCGTCGAAGTGCTGGCCGAAGACATCGCCATGCGCAACGGCACCGCGCCTTTCGAGATCGATGCACCGGCGCTGGCGATGCTGTCGGCGCAACGCTGGCGCGGCAACATCCGCGAGTTGCGCAACGTGCTGGAACAGGCCGCGATGCGCAGCGACGCGCCGCACCTGGGCGAGGCCGTGCTGGCGCAGGTGCTGCAGGAAGCGGGGATCGAACGCGTGCCGCCGGCGCCGCCCTTGCCGCTGCCATCCGCCGCCTCGGCGGCTGACGCCGTCCTGCGGCCATTGGCCGAACAGGTCGCCGAAGTCGAGCGCCGCGCCATCCAGGCGGCGCTGGACGCCACGGGCGGCAACAAGCTGGCGGCGGCGCGGTTGCTCGGCATTTCGCGCGCCAAGCTCTACGAACGGCTGGAGCTGGTTGCCTGAAATCCAGGCATGTGTCTGGTTTTCGAACACGGAGAAGTGTTCGCAAGTCAGACACCGCTACCCGGGGCGTAGGAAAAATCCTGCAGGATCAAGCACTTGCAAGCTGGCACGGCATGTGCTGCAAGGCCGAGTTCGCTTCGCATCACATCAGGAGACAAGACATGCAACGTCGCATCTGGGTCGCGGCTGCCGCGCTCGCCACCACTGCGCTCGCCACACCGCTCGCCTGGTCCCAGGCCAGCAAGGAAATCCGCATCGCCCACATCTACAGCCGCACCGGCCCACTCGAGGCCTACGGCAAGCAGACGCAGACCGGCCTGATGATGGGGCTGGAGTACGCCACCGGCGGCACGATGATGATCAACGGGAAGAAGATCGTCGTGATCGAGAAGGACGACCAGGGCAAGCCGGACCTGGGCAAGTCGCTGCTGGCCACCGCCTATTCCGACGACAAGGTGGACCTCGCCATCGGCCCGACCTCCTCGGGCGTTGCGCTGGCCATGCTGCCGGTCGCCGAGGAATACAAGAAGATCCTGCTGGTCGAGCCCGCCGTGGCCGACTCGATCACCGGCGACAGGTGGAACAGGTACATCTTCCGCACCGGCCGCAACAGCTCGCAGGACGCGATTTCCAACGCCGTGGCGATGGACAAGGCCGGCACCGTGGTCGCCACGCTGGCCCAGGACTATGCATTCGGCCGTGACGGCGTGAAGGCCTTCAAGGACGCGCTGAAGAACGCGAAGATCGTCCACGAGGAATACCTGCCGCAGACCACGACGGACTTCACTGCCGGCATCCAGCGCATCGTCGACAAGCTGAAGGACCAGCCCGGTCGCAAGGCGATCGAGGTGATCTGGGCCGGCGGCACGCCGCCCTTCAACGCGCTGGCGGCACAGAACCTGAAGCAGCG
Organism: Ramlibacter sp.; assembly: GCA_036263715.1. Lineage (GTDB taxonomy): Bacteria > Pseudomonadota > Gammaproteobacteria > Burkholderiales > Burkholderiaceae_C > Ramlibacter. The sequence goes on along the minus strand of DATAGN010000624.1, from coordinate 2,883 downwards.
GTACGGCATCGACGTCTTCACCGGCGGCAACATCCTGCCGGCCATGGCTTCGTTCAAGCAGTTCCCCGGCATGGAAGGCGCCACCTACTACTACTTCGGCATCCCGAAGAACCCGGTGAACGAGGCGCTGGTGGCCAACCACTACCGGCAGTTCAAGTCGCCCCCGGACTTCTTCACCGCCGGCGGCTTCAGCGCCGCGATGGCCGCCGTGACCGCGCTCAAGAAGACCAACGGCGACACCAACGCCGAGAAGCTGATCACCGCGATGGAGGGCATGTCCTTCGACACGCCCAAGGGCAAGATGACCTTCCGCAAGGAAGACCACCAGGCCATGCAGAGCATGTACCACTTCAAGGTGAAGGTCGACCCGGCCTTCGCGTGGGGCGTGCCGGAACTGGTGCGCGAGATCAAGCCGGAAGAGATGCAGGTCCCCATCAGGAACAAGCGCTGATTCAGGCGTCCTGACGTTCGTCGAAAGGAACGCAGAGGACGCAAAGGTTACGCAGAGGACGCAGAGAAAACCTTTCTCTGGATGTCCCTCTGCGTCCTCTGCGTACTTTTGCGTCCTCTGCGTTCACCTCCAGGCAAGAGAGAGGCCATGAGCCAGCTCGCCACGCAAGACCTCACCGTGCGCTTCGGCGGACACGTCGCCGTCAACGGCGTCACCTGCTCGTTCGAGCCGGGGACGCTCACGGCCATCGTCGGGCCCAACGGCGCCGGGAAGACGACCTATTTCAACCTGATCTCGGGGCAGCTCAAGGCCTCGGCGGGCACCGTGACCCTGGGCGGACGCGACCTGTCGAAGGCCAGTGCGTCGGAGCGCACGCACGCGGGGCTCGGCCGGGCCTTCCAGCTGACCAACCTGTTCCCGCGCCTGACCGTGCTGGAGAACGTGCGCCTGGCGGTGCAGGCCACGCGCGAGGGCAAGCACCGCCGCGGGCTGAACCTGTGGAGCGTCTGGAGCGACCACGTCGACCTGGTCGCGCGCGCCGACAGCCTGCTGGACGAGATCAACCTGAAGGCCAAGGAGCACGAGCTCGTGGCCAACCTGCCGCACGGCGACCAGCGCAAGCTGGAAGTGGCGCTGCTGATGGCCATGGAGCCGCAGGTGTACATGTTCGACGAGCCCACCGCCGGCATGAACCACGCCGAAGCACCGGTCATCCTCGACCTGATCCGCAAGCTCAAGGCGGACCGCAGCAAGACCATCCTGCTGGTCGAACACAAGATGGACGTGGTGCGGGAACTGGCGGACCGCATCATCGTGCTGCACAACGGCTCGCTGGTCGCCGACGGCGAGCCGGCGCAGGTCATTGCCTCACCGGTCGTGCAGGAAGCCTACCTGGGCGTCGCGCCGAAGGAGGCAGCATGAGCGCCAACCTGCTCGAACTCTCCGGCGTGCACACGCACATCGGCGCGTACCACATCCTCCACGGAGTCGACCTGGTCGTCCCCAGGGGGCAGCTGACCATGCTGCTCGGTCGCAACGGAGCGGGCAAGACCACCACGCTGCGCACGATCATGGGCCTGTGGCGCGCCTCGCAGGGGCGCATCACCCTGGCCGGCGACGACATCACCCAAGCGCCGACACCGCAGATCGCCCAGCGCGGCATCGCCTACGTACCGGAGAACATGGGCATCTTCGCGGACCTGACCGTCAGGGAGAACATGGTGCTCGCCGCGCGCGGGGCCAAGCACGCGGCGCAGATGGACCAGGAACGGCTGCAGTGGATCTTCCAGCTCTTTCCCGCCATGGAGAAGTTCTGGAACCACCCGGCCGGCAAGCTCTCCGGCGGGCAGAAGCAGATGCTGGCCGTCTCGCGCGCGATCGTGGAGCCGCGCGAGCTGCTGATCGTCGACGAGCCGAGCAAGGGCCTGGCGCCCGCCATCATCAACAACATGATCGAGGCCTTCGGCCAGCTCAAGGCCAAGGGCGTGACCATCCTGCTGGTGGAGCAGAACATCAACTTCGCCAAGCGCCTGGGCGACACGGTCGCGGTGATGGACAACGGCGTCGTCGTGCACTCCGGCGCGATGAAGGAACTCGCCGAGAACGAGGAACTGCAGCATTCGCTGCTGGGGCTGGCGCTGTGAACATGTTCAAGGACTTCGACTGGAAGCCGCTGGCGCTGGTGCCGGTGCTCATGCTGCTGGTGCTGCCCTTCATCGGCTCGCCATCCACCTGGATCACGCTCACCGTGGCGGGACTCGCCATGGGCATGATCATCTTCATCATCGCCTCGGGCCTCACGCTCGTGTTCGGCCTGATGGACGTGCTGAACTTCGGCCACGGGGTCTTCATCGCGCTCGGCGCCTTCGTCGCCACCAGCGTGCTCGGCGCGATGGGCGACTACACCAACTCTGCGAGCCTCTGGCAGAACCTGCTGGCGGTGCTGCCGGCGATGGTGATCGCGATGCTGGTGGCCGGCGCCATCGGCCTGGCCTTCGAGCGCTTCATCGTGCGCCCGGTGTACGGCAACCACTTGAAGCAGATCCTCATCACCATGGGCGGCATGATCATCGGCGAGGAACTGATCAAGGTGATCTGGGGCCCGCTGCAGATCCCGCTGCCGCTGCCCGAGGGCATGCGCGGCAGCCTCTTCTTCGGCGATGCCGCGATCGAGAAGTACCGGATGATCGCGGTCGTCGTCGGCGTGCTGGTGTTCGGCCTGCTGCTGTGGACGCTCACGCGCACCAAGATCGGCCTGCTCATTCGCGCCGGCGTGCAGGACCGCGAGATGGTCGAGTCGCTCGGCTACCGCATCCGCGTGCTGTTCGTCGGCGTGTTCATGGTGGGCAGCGCCCTGGCGGGCCTCGGCGGCGTGATGTGGGGCCTGTACCAGCAGAACGTGGTGCCGCAGATGGGGGCGCAGGTCAACGTGC
>DATAGN010000623.1:0-2723 GCA_036263715.1 Ramlibacter sp. | reverse complement strand
TGAAGAAGTAACTGCGCATCGGGGTGAGCGCGCGCAGCGCCGAACCCCGACGTTCAGCAGTCGCGGCCCAGCGCCTTGCACAAAGCCAGCGTCGCCTGCGCCTGGTTCATCGTGTAGAAGTGCAGCCCCGGCGCGCCGCCGCGCGTGAGGCGCTCGCACAGGTCCGCCACCACTTCCTGGCCGAAGGCCTTGATGGATGCGCTGTCGTCGCCGTAGCTTTGCAGCCGCAGGCGGATCCAGCGCGGCACCTCGGCGCCCGACGCGTCCGAGAAGCGCAGCAACTGGCTCGAATTGGTGATCGGCATGACGCCCGGCACGACCGGCACGTCGACGCCGAGCTTGCGCGCCTCGTCGACGAAGCGGAAGTACGAATCCGCGTTGTAGAAGTACTGCGTGATCGCCTCGTCGGCACCGGCCCGCACCTTCGTCACGAAAGCCTGCAGGTCGGCCTGCGGCGACTTCGCCTGCGGGTGCGTCTCGGGGTAGCAGGCCACCTCGATGCGGAACTCGCGGCCGCTTTCCTTGCGGATGAATTCGACCAGCTCGCTGGCGTACTGGAACTCGCCGCCGCTGCCGTACCCGCTGGGCAGGTCGCCGCGCAAGGCCACCAGGCGCTTCACGCCCATGGCCCGCAATTGCCCGAGCTGGTCGCGCACTTTCGCGCGCGTCGCGCCGATGCACGAGAAGTGGCTGGCCGCCTCCACCCCTTCCGAGAGGATCTCGCTGACCGTGGTGAAAGTGCCTCTGTGGGTGGAGCCGCCGGCGCCGTAGGTGACGGAGCAGAACTCCGGCTTCAGCGCGTACAGCTGCTTGCGCGCGGCGCGCAGCTTGTCGGCGCCTTCGGGCGTCTTGGGCGGGAAGAATTCCAGGCTGAGGGGAATCATCAATGGCTCCTCGTCTGTGCGTGAAGGAAGAACTCGCGGTTGCCGTCGCCACCCGCGATGGGGCTGTCGTGCCAGCCGATGACCGCCAGGCCGAGCGCCGCGCAGGCGTCGCGCAGCCGCTGCTCCACCAGGGGGAAGCAATCGGCATCGCGGACGACGCCGCCCTTGCCGACCTGTCCCGGCTGCAGCTCGAACTGCGGCTTGACCAGCATCAGCAGGTGGCCCCCGGCCTTCATCAGCGGCACCAGTGCGGGCAGCACCAGCGTGAGCGAAATGAAGGACAGGTCGCCGGTCACCAGGTCGAAGTCGCGGCCGACCTGCTGCGCGTCCAGCTCGCGGGCATTCAGCTTCTCGATGGCGACCACGCGACGGTCCTGCCGCAGCCTGGGGTGCAGCTGGCCGTGGCCGACGTCGACACCGGTCACCCGCGCAGCGCCGTGCTGCAGCAGGCAATCGCTGAAGCCGCCCGTGGACTGGCCGACATCGAGGCAGGCCCAGCCGGTGACGTCCAGGCCCGCGGCACGCAACGCGCCTTGGAGCTTGAGCCCGCCGCGCGAGACGTAGCGCGATTCGGCCGTGTCCAGCAGCTCGAGCTGCGCGGCATCCGGCAGCTCGTCACCGTTCTTGGTGACGCGCTTCCACGCCGAGCCGTCGAACCACTGCACGCCCGCCGCGATCAGCCGCTGCGCCTGCGAGCGCGAGGCGGCGAGACCGCGTTCGACGAGGAGCTGGTCGGCACGCATGGTGGACTTCCGTCATTCCCGCGGAGGCGGGAATCCAAAGCTTCCGGATTCAGGGAGCCTTGGGTCCCCGCCTTCGGGGGGATGACGAAAACTCAATACCGATACGTATCCGGCTTGTACGGACCGTTCTTGTCCACGCCGATGTACGCGGCCTGTTCGTCGGTCAGCACGGTCAATTGCGCGCCCAGCTTGGACAGCTGCAGGCGGGCGACCTTCTCGTCCAGGTGCTTGGGCAGCACGTACACCTTGCCGACCTCATACGCGTCGGGCTTGGTGAACAGCTCGATCTGGGCGATCGTCTGGTTGGCGAAGGACGAGGACATCACGTAGCTGGGGTGGCCCGTGCCGCAGCCCAGGTTCACCAGGCGGCCCTTGGCCAGCAGGATGATGCGCTTGCCGTCCGGGAAGATCACGTGGTCCACCTGCGGCTTGATCTCTTCCCACTTGCACTGCTTCTCGAGCGACGCGACGTCGATCTCGTTGTCGAAGTGGCCGATGTTGCAGACGATCGCCTGGTCCTTCATCGCGGCCATGTGCTTGAACGTGATCACGTCCTTGTTGCCGGTGGTCGTGACGAAGATGTCGGCCTGGCTGGCCGCATCTTCCATGGTGACGATGCGGTAGCCTTCCATGGCGGCCTGCAGCGCGTTGATCGGGTCGATCTCGGTGACCCACACCTGCGCCGACAGGGCGCGCAGGGCTTGGGCGGAGCCCTTGCCCACGTCGCCGTAGCCGCAGACCACGGCGACCTTGCCGGCGATCATCACGTCGGTGGCGCGCTTGATGCCGTCCACCAGCGACTCGCGGCAGCCGTACAGGTTGTCGAACTTGCTCTTGGTGACCGAGTCGTTGACGTTGATGGCGCGGAACTTCAGCAGGCCCTTCTTCGACATGTCCTGCAGGCGGTGCACGCCGGTCGTGGTCTCTTCGGTCACGCCGATGATCTGCGCGGCCTTGCGCGTGTACCAGGTCGGGTCTTCCTTCAGCTTGGCGCGGATGGCGGCGTGCAGGATGCGCTCTTCTTCGGAGGAGTGCGTGTCGATGAGCGACAGGTCCTTCTCGCAGCGCTGGCCCAGGTGCATCAGCAGCGTCGCGT
>DATAGN010000622.1:0-2672 GCA_036263715.1 Ramlibacter sp. | reverse complement strand
CATGAAGCTGGTGGAAGGGCCCTTCTCCAACCTCGATGGCGCCTGGAAGTTCCAGCCCCTCGGCCAGCCGGGACAACGCGCCTGCAAGGTGACGCTGGAGATGACCTACGCCTTCAAGAATGCGGCACTGGCCGCACTGGTCGGGCCCGTGTTCGATCGCATCGCGGGCAGCCTGGTCGACGCCTTCGTCAAGCGCGCCGAACAGATCTACGGCTGATGCCTTCCGTCATCGTCCTGTATTCGCCGGCCCCGCGGCAGGTGCTCGAATGGCCGCTGCAGCTGGCCGAAGGCGCCACCGTGCGCGATGCGGTGCGGGCCAGCGGCTTTGCCGCGGCCTGCCCGCAGCAGGACCTGGATGCACTGGACGTGGGTGTCTGGGGACGCCGCTGCCCGCCGGACCAGGTGGTGCGGGAAGGCGATCGGGTGGAGGTCTACCGGCCCTTGCTGGTGGACCCGAAGGTGGCGCGCCGTGAACGCTTCCAGAAGCAGGGTGCGCGCGCTGCGGGCCTGTTCGCCAAGCGCCGGCCGGGTGCGAAGCCGGGTTACTGACGGTCGCGGGCTCCGCAGTCGCGGGCCATCACGGCGTCGAGGCGGCGCGCTTCTTCGGAGCGCTCCTTATCGTCCATGAATTCGCGCTCGCCCTTGGCGTTGATGCGCGCCATGCGCTGGCCCGAGTCGATGGTGGCCTTGGCGGTGCGGGCGCGCGTGCAGTTCTCGGCGCGGTCCGCGGCCAGCTTCTCCTCGTCCGCCTTGCGCTTCTTCGCCTCGGCTTCCTCGGCTTCCAGGCGCTTCTTTTCCAGGGCGGGGTCCTTGCCGCTCGGCTTGGCCACCGGCAGCTTCGCGGCGCTGGCGGGAGCGGCCGCTTGCGCCGTGGGCGCCGGTGCGGCGACGCGCTCGCCGGGGCGCTTGAGGATCTTGTTCGGTGCCACGTCCGGCGGCGGCGCCTGGTCGCTGAACACCTTGCGGCCGTCCTTGTCGATCCACTGCCATTGCGCGGCGGCGGCGAGCGGCAAGGCACAGGCGAGGGCGAGCAGTGCGAGGCGGGCGGCTTTCATGGAGTCAGTGTAGCTCGGCCACTCTCGCGGTCCCTACAGCAAATCCCTCCTCGTGGCGCACGCGCAGCGCGCGGACGTGCAAAAGTGCACGCGGGTACAATCCGTCTTTTGGAGCTCTGACAATGCGCCTTCTCGGAAAAGCGCTCACCTTCGACGACGTGTTGCTGGTGCCGGCGTTCTCCCAGGTCCTGCCCAAGGACACCTCCCTCGCGACGAATCTCTCCCGCAACATCCAGTTGAACCTGCCGCTGGTGTCCGCCGCCATGGACACGGTGACGGAGGCGCGTCTCGCGATCGCCATCGCCCAGGAAGGCGGCATCGGCATCGTCCACAAGAACCTCACCGCGCAGCAGCAGGCGGCCGAAGTCGCGCGTGTGAAGCGCTACGAATCCGGCGTGCTGCGCGACCCCGTGGTCATCACGCCGCAGCACACGGTGCGCCAGGTCGTGGCCATGCAGGAGCAGTTGGGCATCTCCGGCTTTCCGGTCGTCGACGGCGGCAAGGTGGTGGGCATCGTCACCGGCCGCGACCTGCGCTTCGAGACGCGCTACGAGGTCCCCGTGGCGCAGATCATGACGCCGCGCGACAAGCTGATCACGGTGAAGGAAGGCGCAAGCCCCGCCGAGGCCAAGTCGCTCCTGAACAAGCACAAGCTCGAACGCCTCTTGGTGATCGACGACGCCTTCACCCTCAAGGGCCTGATCACCGTCAAGGACATCACCAAGCAGACCAGCTTTCCGAACGCCGCGCGCGATGCGAGCGGCCGGTTGCGCGTCGGCGCCGCCGTCGGGGTGGGCGAGGGCACCGAGGAGCGGGTCGAGGCGCTGGTGAAGGCCGGCGTCGACGTGATCGTCGTCGACACGGCGCACGGCCACAGCAAGGGCGTGATCGATCGCGTGCGCTGGGTGAAGCAGAACTATCCGCAGGTCGACGTGATCGGCGGCAACATCGCCACTGGTTCGGCGGCGCGGGCGCTGGTCGAAGCGGGTGCGGACGCGGTCAAGGTCGGCATCGGCCCCGGCTCGATCTGCACCACGCGCATCGTTGCCGGCGTCGGTGTGCCGCAGATCATGGCCATCGACAGCGTGGCCACCGCGCTGCAAGGCACCGGCGTGCCCCTGATCGCCGACGGCGGCGTGCGCTATTCCGGCGACATCGCAAAGGCGATCGCCGCCGGCGCCCACAGCGTGATGATGGGTGGGATGTTCGCCGGCACCGAAGAAGCGCCGGGCGAGATCGTGCTGTACCAGGGCCGCAGCTACAAGAGCTACCGCGGCATGGGCTCGATCGGCGCCATGCAGCAGGGGAGCGCGGACCGCTACTTCCAGGAAGCCACCAGCGGGAATCCGAATGCGGACAAGCTGGTGCCCGAGGGCATCGAGGGACGCGTGCCTTACAAGGGTTCGCTCGTGTCGATCGTCTACCAGCTCGCCGGCGGCGTGCGCGCCGCCATGGGCTATTGCGGCTGCGCGAACATCGAGGAAATGCGCAACAAGGCGGAATTCGTGGAGATCACGTCGGCGGGCATGCGCGAAAGCCATGTGCACGACGTGCAGATCACGAAGGAAGCGCCGAACTATCGGGCCGACTGACTGGGGGCGTCGGGGTTCGCCTGCG
>DATAGN010000621.1:0-3555 GCA_036263715.1 Ramlibacter sp. | reverse complement strand
AAAGCGGCCCACGGGCCGCTTTTGCATTGGTGCCAGCCGCGGCCTTCAGGGGGTCGTGCCGGGGCGCTGCTGGAAGACCGGGTGGCCGTCGCGCTGGCGCGGCTCGCGCGCCTCGGGCGCGCTCGAGGGCCTGGCCTGCAGCGACTTGGTGAGGTAGGGCAGCACGCTTTGCGCGCCGCTGCCCCAGCGGCTTCCCGGTGGCGGCAGCCCGGAGTCCTGGTCGTCGTTGCTAGGGGTCGGCATGGTTGCTCCCGGCTGGCCACAACTGCACCGCGGGTCGGCGAATGAAGGAGGGATCCGCATCCTCCGACGCGAGTTCGCCCGGGTGCGAGAACAGCATGTCGCAGCCATGCATGTCGTCTTCGCTGCCCAGGAGGTGTTCGCGCCAGCCGAGGTCGCGCACGTGTTCGGCAAAGAACGTCACTTGCCGGTAGCCGGCCAGCCGGCCGCGGGCGAACAGGACGCCGTCGCGCAGCAGGCCTACCTGCACGTCCATGCGATGCGTGGTCGGCAGGTGCTTGGCCATTTCGAAGGCCTTGGCGACACCTTCATATCCGGGCGGGGCGTCGTTGAGCAATTCCATGGGCAGCGAAAGTACGGCTTGGGTTCCCATGGTGGTGTAGGACGTCTTCCCGAACCGTTTACATCTAGTGACTACTTGTCGCCACCGGTGTCAGTCAGCAATCCCCGCTGCTCGATGAAGCGCACCACCTCCTGCAGGCCCTCCCGGGTCTTCAGGTTGGTCATCACGAAGGGCTTGTCGCGGCGCATGCGGCGCGTGTCTGCGGCCATGACGCCGAGGTCGGCGCCCACGTACGGCGCGAGGTCCGTCTTGTTGATGACGAACAGGTCGCTCTTGGTGATGCCCGGGCCGCCCTTGCGCGGGATCTTCTCGCCCGCCGCGACGTCGATGACGTAGATCGTCAGGTCCGACAGTTCCGGGCTGAAGGTCGCGGCGAGGTTGTCGCCGCCGGACTCGACGAACACCACGTCGGCCTCGGGGAAGTCGGCCAGCATGCGGTCGATGGCTTCCAGGTTGATCGAGGCGTCCTCGCGGATGGCCGTGTGCGGGCAGCCGCCGGTCTCCACGCCCATGATCCGCTCGGCCGGCAGCGCGCCGCTGACGGTGAGCAGGCGCTGGTCTTCCTTGGTGTAGATGTCGTTGGTGATGGCCACCAGGTCGTAGCGCTCGCGCATGGCCTTGCAGAGCATTTCCAGCAGCGTGGTCTTGCCGGAGCCGACCGGGCCGCCGATGCCGACGCGCAGCGGGGGAAGTTTCTTGGTGCGCTTGGCAATGTGGTGCAGGTTCATGAGCGAAAGAGGCGGGAGTACTGGGTCTCGTGCTGCGCCGAGAGGATGGCGAGCATGGGGGTGAAGGACTGGCGGTCGGCGTCGGCGAGGCGCATGGCGTGGTCGACGGCGCCGGGGATCTCCTGCGCCAGGCGGGCCAGGATGCGCTGGCCGGCCGACTGGCCCAGGGGCACCGCCTTGATGGCGGCCTGCATCATGTTCTCGGACCAGGAGAAGGCGTAGGTGAGGGTGACCTGGCGGGTGGAGGCGGGGGTGCACGCGGCCACACGTGCGAAGGCGACGGGAAAGGTATTCGTAGGATGGGTTGCCGCAGGCACCCCAACGTGGGCTGTTGGGATGCCTTCGGCAGCCCAACCTACGGATTTCCGCCACTCGTTCAACGACCTGCCCATCTGCTCGGCCTGCTGCAGCAGCTCGCTCGTCTCGCGCGTCTGCCGCACCCAGGCATCGAGCGCATCCACGCCTTGCGTGTCCTTCGCCCGCACCGCATCCACCGCCTTCGCCACCACCGCCAGGTCGGAGCGCGCGAGGCTCGCGTGCAGCTGCGCGACGAGCCAGTCGCCCGCGCTCGCCTCGTCGCGCACCAGCTGCGCCTCCACGGCGGCTTCCAGGCCTTCGGAATAGGAGAAGCCGCCCACCGGCAGTGCCGGCGAGGCGAGCCACATCAGCTGCAGCAGCGCCGCGTCAGTGCCCGTGTCCGTGGTGGTGCTCATGGTCGTGGTGGGCGTGGTCGTGCCCTGCATCGCCGTGGTGATGGCCGCCCGATGCCCCGTAGGCGCCGCCTTCGGGCTCGAAGGCCTCCTCGGCTTCCCGAACGACCAGGTGCATGGACCGCAGCATGTCGGCCAGCACGTGGTCGGGTTCGATCTTCAGGTGGTCGGGCTTCAGTTCGATGGGGACGTGCCGGTTGCCCAGGTGGTAGGCCGCGCGCACCAGGTCGAAGGGGCTGCCGTGCTCCGGGCAGGGCGTGATCACCAGCACCGGCTGCGGCGCCGCGATCACGCGGACCATCGAGCCGTCCTCCGCCACCAGCACGTCGCCGCCGCGCACCGCGGTGCCGCGCGGCAGGAACACACCCAGCCGGCGGCCCTGCGAGTCCGTGCAGTCGAAGCGGCTTTTCTGGCGGACGTCCCAGTCGAGTTCAACGCAGGCGGCGCGCTTGAGGAGGACAGGCGCGAGGCCTTGGCCCCGAGGGAGGAGTTTCGAGACGTGGATCATGGTGCAGCGTACAACAATGGATGGCGTACTAGGCCGAAAGGTGAACGCAGAGGACGCAGAGGTTACGCAGAGGACGCAGAGAAGAAAACCAGAAAAGATTTGGCTGTTCTCTGCGTCCTCTGCGTACTTTCGCGTCCTCTGCGTTCACCTGCAGGAGAGGCACAACCTCAGAACAGGAAATACCGCTGCGCCATCGGCAGCACCGTCGCGGGATCGCACACCAGCAGCTGCCCGTCGGCGCGCACGGCATAGGTCTGCGGGTCGATCTCCATCTTCGGCACGTAGTCGTTGTGCACCAGGTGCTGCTTGCGCACGCGGCGGATGTCCTTCACGGCGCTCACGTTCTTCTGCAGGCCGTACTTGTCTTTCACCCCGCCCTGCAGCCCCGCCTGCGACAGGAAGGTGATCGAGCCGCGGTGCAGCGCGCCGCCGAAGCTGCCGAACATCGGCCGGTAGTGCACCGGCTGCGGCGTCGGGATCGACGCGTTGGCATCGCCCATCGCGGCCATCGCGATGAAGCCGCCCTTGAGGATCAGCGCCGGCTTGACGCCGAAGAATGCCGGCTTCCAGACCACCAGGTCGGCCCACTTGCCGGGCTCGATGCTGCCCACCTCATGGCTGATGCCGTGCGCGATGGCGGGGTTGATCGTGTACTTGGCAACATAGCGTTTCGCGCGGAAGTTGTCGTGCCGATCGCTGTCGCCGGGCAACTTGCCGCGCTGCAGCTTCATCTTGTGCGCGGTCTGCCAGCAGCGCAGGATGACCTCGCCCACACGGCCCATGGCCTGCGAGTCCGAGGAGAACATGCTGATGGCGCCCAGGTCGTGCAGGATGTCCTCGGCCGCGATCGTTTCCTTGCGGATGCGGCTTTCGGCAAACGCCAGGTCCTCGGGAATGGACGGGTCGAGGTGGTGGCACACCATCAGCATGTCGACGTGCTCGTCGAGCGTGTTGACGGTGTAGGGCATCGTCGGATTCGTCGATGACGGCAGGAAGTTCGCCTCGCCGACCACGCGCAGGATGTCG
>DATAGN010000620.1:0-7145 GCA_036263715.1 Ramlibacter sp. | reverse complement strand
CTGCGCGACGGTCGGCTCCGGCACGAGGTACGCGCGGGCGATCTCGTGCGTCGTGAGGCCGCCCAGCAGCTTGAGCGTGAGGGCCACGCGCGCTTCGGCCGACAGCACCGGATGGCAGGCGGTGAAGATCAGGCGCAGCAGGTCGTCGCCGATGTCGTCCTGCCGCGCCGCGTCGAGGGCGTCGACGAAGTCAGGCACGACCAGCGCCTCCTGGGCCTCGAGATCCAGGCCGATCTCCTGCAGCTTGTCGTCGCGCATCTTCGCGTGCCGCAGGTGGTCGAGCGCGCGGCGCTTGGCAGCGGTCGTGAGCCACGCACCCGGCTTGTCCGGGATGCCCTCGCGCGGCCAGTGCTCCAGCGCGGAGACCAGCGCGTCCTGCGCCAGTTCCTCGGCCACTCCGATGTCGCGCACCATGCGCGCCACCACCGCGACGATGCGCGCCGACTCGATGCGCCAGACGGCGGCGATCGCCTGGTGGGTGGCCGAATGCATGCGCCCCCTTGCTCAGGCCTGCGGCGGCGCGGCGTTCGGGTCCATCCACACCAGCTCCCAGACGTGGCCGTCCAGGTCCTCGAAGCCGTGCCCGTACATGAAGCAGTGGTCCTGCGGTGCATTGGGTGCCGTGCCGCCGGCGGCCAGTGCCTTGCGCACGAACTCGTCGACCTCGGCGCGGCTGTCGCACGAGAGGCAGAGCAGCACCTCGGTGGTTTCGCGGGCGTTGGCGATCGGTTTCTTGGTGAAGGTCTGGAAGAAGGGCTGCACCAGCAGCATCACGGAAATGTCGTCGGACACCACCATGCAGGCGCCCTGCTCGTTGGTGAACTGCGGGTTGAAGGAAAAGCCGAGCGCCTTGAAGAAGGCTTGCGAACGTTCCATGTTCGCGATCGGCAGGTTGACGAAGATCTTGCGGGCCATGGGGAGCTCCTGTTACTTTGCGTTGGCGACTTCGGCATGCAGCCGGTCGAGGTTCTGTTCGTTGGCGGGGATGCAGATCGGCGCCATGCGTTCGCGCTCGCCTGCATCGTCGAAGACCTGCTGCCAACCGACGCGCGTGCCGGTCCCCTCGTCCTGCAGGGTGACGGCCAGGCGGAAGCCGTGTGTCTTGTCTTCGTGGCGGATCACGACGCGCCGCGCCGGCTCGATCAGCACGAACACGTTGTGGTTCGGGTAGTCGGTGCCGTCCGGGCCGTGCAGGGTGAAGCGCCAGTGGCCGCCGGGGCGGAAGTCGCAGCTTTGCACGCTGCTGGTGAACCCGGCGGGGCCCCACCAGCGCGCCAGGCGCTGCGGGTCGGCGATGGCAAGGTACACGTCCGCCCGCTTGAAAGGCAGCACGCGCGAGGTGGCGATCTCGCGGGCGGCTTCGCTGCTGGTGTCCATGTGCGGGTGCTCCTTCAGGTGCGTTCGGCGCGCTGCTTGAGGTCCGCCAGCCCGGATTCGAACTGGCTGCCGACCATGCGGTCCATGTTGATGAACACGTGGATCAGCTTGCCGAGGAAGGGATTCTGGCCTTCCATCAGCCATGTCACTTCCGTGGCGTTGCCGCGCGGCTGCAGCGTGAACTGCACGCGGTTGCGGGCCTCCAGCGGCTTGAGCATGTGCAGTTCCATGCTGACGCGCGACGGCGCCGATTCGAGGATGCGCAGGCTGCCGTCGCCGGACTTGCCGCCGGCGAAGAAGTACGCCGCCCCCGGGCCCGCGGTGGGGCCGCGGTATTCGCCGCGGCTTTGCGTGTCGCCCTTCTCGAACGGGTTCCACGTGTTGAAGGCGCGCAGGTCGTTGATGAGGCCGTGCAGCTTCTCCGGCGGTGCCTGCACGGTTGTCGAACGCGCGACGCGGAAGCTGTCCGGCTGGGCGGCGGCGTAGACCAGCAGGCCTGCGATGGCGGCTGCTGCGAGGAGTGCAAAAGTCTTCACCATGGCCGCCTCACTGCACCCCGATCTCGCGGAAGCGCTGCGCGGTCTCGTCCTTGAGCAGCGTGTCGAAGTCTTCCATCTCGAACAGCTGGCGCACCTCGATGTGGCAGGCGGTGCCTTCCTGGATCGGGTTGGGGAAGCGGCGCGACCACTCGATCGCCTCGTCGCGCGTGCGCGTCTGGATCAGCGTGTAGCCGGCGATGAGTTCCTTGCTCTCGGTGAACGGACCATCGACCACGGTGCGCTTGTTGCCGTCGTACTGCACGCGCCAGCCCTTGCTGCTCGGTTGCAGGCCCGACGCGTCCAGCAGCACGCCGGCGCGGGCGAGTTCCTCGTGGTACGCCGCCATGGCCTGGAACAGGGGCTCGGGATTGGGCGGAAAGCGGCCGGCCTCGCTGTCCGGGGTGGCCTTGACGATGATCATGAAACGCATGGGTGGCTCCTTCGTGGTGGTTGCAAGAGCGGCCTTTTCTTCCGCTCCTGTCTTCACGACGAACGAGGACGGGCCGGATCGACAGCCCCGCGGCTTTTCAGATGTAACAAGGCGCTGTCTCGCGCACTTCCACCGTCGCCCATTCCGCCGCCGGGCAGCGTTGGGCGATCGCCACGGCCTCCTCGCGCGTGCGCACGTTCAGCAGGAAGAAGCCGCCGATCATCTCCTTGGCTTCGGCAAAGGGGCCGTCGAGGACCTGCGCCTTGCCGCCGCGCACCTTCACCCGGGCGCCGGTGTTCTGGGAGGCGAGCGATTCGACGGCCAGCAGCTTGTCCTGCTGTTTCAGTTCGCCGGCGAAGTCGAGCATGCGCTGGAAGACGCCCTCGCCTTCCTCGCGGGTGCGGGTGGAGCGTTGGGCGGGGTCTTCGAGGATGAGGAGCATGTAGGCCATGCGGCGATGGTAGGGGGTGGAGGGGGAGCGTGCAATCTGGCGGGGTCCGGCTGCGCGCTCACCGCCGCCCTACGAAGCGGGCCCTTTCCCCGTAGGGCGGGGTGAGCGCGCAGCCGAACCCCGCCGGTCACGCTTTCACCCGCACCAGCATCTTCCCGATCACCCCCAACGCCGCCACCACGTAGGCCAGCCCCGCAGGCACCCACATCACCAGTCCACCGAGCTGCTGGTCCTGCGCCGGATCGAGCCCCAGCGCGACGGTGGTCGCGACATAGGGGGCATACCAGGGCGTCGGCGCCAGGCTCAGCAAGGCACCGAGCGCCCCCGTGTGCATCATGGTCGTGAAGAGATACAGCGCGGAGTGCCCCGGCCCATAGCGCCCCCGGGGATCGTGCCCCAGCACCGCCCACCAGAAGAACAGCGCGGTGCCCAGGAAGGACGCGTGCTGCAGGATGTGCAGGCCCTCGTGCTGCAAGGCCGCGTCGAACAGCGCCGGGATGTGCCAGGCCCACAGCGCCAGCGCGTGCAGCGCCCAGGCAAAGAGCGGATCGGTCAGCGTGGACCAGAAGCTGCTCCACGCCCTGGTGGCGAAGAAGTGGCCGACGACGCGACGCTGCGCCGGCGACAGCGCGAAGGTCCACGTCGCCAGCGGCCGCCCCAGCACCAGCAGCGGCGCCGACACCACCATCAGCAGTTCGTGCTGCACCATGTGCGCGGAAAAGAGCTTGCTGCCCAGCGGATCCAGCGGCGTGACCAGCGCGAGGATCAAGGACAGCCACCCGCCCCAGAAGGCCCAGGCCTGCAGCGTGCTGACGCCGCGCCCGCGCCCGGCCTGCGCCCACAGCCGCCGCAGTCCCACCGCATAGCCGACGGCGGACAGCGCCAGCAGGAACAGCAGCCAGGGTTCGAGGTTCCACTCCCACCAGCTCGCGGCCGGTGCGGCCTCGGGCACGTGCGCCCGGGCGGCGGGGACCAGCAACGCCGCCAGCAGGATCAGAGGATGTCGCAAGGCGAAAGCACGAAGGTGGTGAACCACATGGCGACGATCACCAGCGCGGAGAGTGCTCCCACCGCAGCCGCGAGGTCCGCGACGAAGCGGCCGGGCACCGGCGTGTGCGCCTCGTCGCTGTCCGCCGACACCGGCTCGCCCCGGTGCAGCGACGACTCGCCGTAGGCGACCAAGGCCAGCACCACCACGATCGCGAGCGCGATGGCGGCGGCCAGGTGGATGTTCAGCCGCACCTGCGAGCTGCAGGACGGCGTCACCATCGCATACATCAGGCTCTGCACGCCCAACGCGATCGAGGGAGCCAGGACCAGGGCGACCACGCTCTTCTTCATCGTCACACCGGCCGCGCGCCCCAGTAGATGACGAAGTAGATCGGCAGCCAGGCGGCCACCACGAAGTACCAGTAGAAGGAGTTCTCGCTCACGTCGACGTAGCGCTTGCCGTCCAGCGGCCCGCGGAAGAACAGCACCGTCAGCACGATCGTGTCCAGCAGGTCGGTGAGGATGTGCGTGGTGTGCAGGCCCATGAGCAGCCACACCACCGAGCCGTAGGCATTGCTGTCCCAGCGCACGTTGAGCGTGGCGAACTCGTAGCCCCGGATCACGGTGAAGGCGATGCCGAACAGGGTGCTGATCACGAGCCAGCGACGCACGCCCTGCAGGTCCAGCCGCTCCGCCGCCTTTTTGGCCAGGTGCGCGGGAACGAAGCTCGCCAGCATGACGAAGGTGTTGAGCGTGCCCCAGAACAGGTCCGGCGGCAGCGCCGTGATCGGCCAGGTCTCCTGGTGCGCGCGCAGGTAGAAGTAGCCCATGATGGCCAGCGCGAACACGGTGCCCTCGATGGCCATCACGCCCAGCGTGCCCCACCACATCAGGCTGCGGTGGCCGAACACCACCGTGGGCAGCTCGGAGACGTCGAGCGCGCGCCCCTTCACCACGGCGTCGTTCATGGCAGCTTCTCCAGCGCCAGCTCTTCCCCGGTCTCGTGCGGCTTCGGCCAGAACCAGGCGATCAGGGTCACTGTCACCGGGATCGCGCCCCACACCACCGCCCATGGCGTGAAGATGGAGCCGATGAAGAGGATGGCGGTCGCCACCGCCGCCAGGAAGGGCCAGGGCGAAGGCTCGGGAAACTTCATGCGGCTGTCGGGCCGCGCGTCGGCCACCGTGGTCATGACCACCTCGCGCACGTCGGCGGCGAGTCCGCTCACGTGGTCCGGCCGGCCCGCGGGCACGCCTTGCCACAGCGGGTCGCGTCCGTGCACCACCGGGATCGCGGGGAAGTTGCACGTGCGCGGCGGTGAGTCCGTCATCCACTCCAGGGTGCCCGCGCCCCACGGGTCCGGCCCGGCGACGACTCCGTTGCGGGCGGCGCGAAGGGAGTTCACCAGCGTGAGGAAGATGCCGACCGCCAGCATCGCCGCCCCAAGCGAGGAGATGAGGTTCATCGTGCCCCAGCCCATCTCCGCCGGGTAGGTGTACACGCGCCGCGGCATGCCCTGCAGGCCGAGCAGGTGCATGGGGAAGAATGCCACGTTGAAGCCGATGAACATCAGCCAGAAGCTCCAGCGCCCCAGGCGCTCGGACATCATCCGGCCGGTGAACTTGGGGAACCAGTAGTAGAAGGCGCCGAAGAGCGGGAACACCGCGCCCCCGATCAGGACGTAGTGCAGGTGGGCGACCACGAAGTACGTGTCGTGCACCTGCGAGTCCAGCGACACCGAGGCGAGCATCAGCCCCGTCATGCCGCCGATCACCAGGATGAAGAAGAAGGACAGCACGTAGTACAGCGGCACCTTGAAGTTCAGGCGACCGGTCCACAAGGTGGCGATCCAGCAGAAGATCTGCACCGCGGTGGGAATGGCGATCAGCATGCTGGCCGCCGTGAAGAAGGTCTTGCCCAGCTCCGGCACGTTGGTGGCGAACATGTGGTGCACCCACAGGCCGAAGGACAGGAAGCCGGTGGCGATGAGCGACAGCACCAGTGCCGTGTAGCCGAACATCGGCCGGCGCGCGAAGGTGGGGATCATCGCGGACATGAAGCCCAGGCCCGGCATGAAGATCAGGTAGACCTCGGGGTGGCCGAAGAACCAGAACAGGTGCTGCCACAGGAGCACGTCGCCGCCTTCGCCGGGGTTGTAGAAGTGCGTGGCGACCAGCCGGTCCATGATCATCATGGAACTGGCCAGCGCCACCGCCGGCATGGCGAAGAGGATGGTGAAGGCGGTCACCAGCATCGCCCAGACGTACAGCGGGATGCGGTTGAGCGTCATGCCCGGCGCCCGCATCTTGAACACGGTGCAGATGATGACGATGGCCTCCAGCAGCGCGGACACCTCCGTGAAGGTGATCATCTGCGCCCAGATGTCCGTGCGCTTGCCCGGGCTGTACTCGGGCCCGGCCAGCGGCGGATAGGAGAACCAGCCCGCCTCCGGCCCCGTGTTGAAGAAGAAGGCGATCCAGATCATCGCGCCGCCGAACAGGAACACCCAGTAGGCATACGCGTTCATGCGCGGGAAAGCGACGGTGCGCGCGCCCACCATCAGCGGCACCAGGTAGCTCGCCACCCCCAGCATGATCGGCACGGCGAACAGGAACATCATGGTCGTGCCGTGCATGCTGAAGACCTGGTTGTACAGGTCCGGCCCCATGAAGGTGTTGCCCGGTCGCGCGAGCTGCGTGCGCATCATCCCGCCCAGCAGTCCCGCGAGCACGAAGAAGACCAGGCAGGTCACGATGAAGCGGATGGCGATCGTCTTGTGGTTGATCGCGCAGAACCAGCCGAAGAAGCCGGGCGGGTCGCTCCAGGTGGCGTCCAGCACGCGCGTGACCACCTCGCCCCCAGCCAGGCCGTCCGTGGTGCGGCCCCGGTGCGGATGCGGCTTCTCCCCCAGCGGGCCGAGTGCTGCCTCGCTCATTTCAGCGTCCCCAGGTAGGCCACGAGGGCGGACAGGTCCTCGGCGGACATCGGGTTGGCCGGCATGTTGACGCCGGGCTTGTGCTTGTGCGGATCGGCGATCCAGCTCGCCAGGTTGGCCGCCGTGTTGGGCAGCGTGCCCGCGGCGATGGTGCGGCGGCTCGCGAAATGCGTGAGGTCGGGAGCCTTGCGCGCCTGCGCGATCGTGCCCTGCACCGCATGGCACATGGCGCACTGCGTCGCCTGGAACAGCATCTTGCCGCGCTGCGCTTTCGCATCGGCCGGTTCCGCCGCGGGCGTGAGTTGCTGCCTGCGCCAGGCTTCGTACTCCGCGGGGGGATGCGCATGCACCTCCAAAGCCATGAAGGCGTGCTGGAAACCGCAGAACTCGGCGCACTGCCCGCGGTAGATGCCGGGTTGGTCG
>DATAGN010000619.1:0-7408 GCA_036263715.1 Ramlibacter sp. | reverse complement strand
CAGCCCCGCGACGCGCATCTTGTTCACAGCTTTTCAACAGGTCCGGGAAGACACCGGGGGGACAACATGTGGGCCATGTGTGGATGGGCCGTGGACCGGCTGCGCAAATCCCGCATGGTGGTGGGACGGCCTTCCGATATGACCTGAATGCCGGCTGTTGGACCAGATTCTACCGAATCCGGTTCTTAGCCCGGGCGTCAAGTTAGCAGGCGCCAACCTCCAAGGCTACTCGACCGTTGGCGAAAGCAGGCCGACCGCCTGTCTTTTTTTGGCCATCGGTGAAGAAAAGCCCCAAACCCGACCAAGGGTTCAGGGCTTTGCTTGCGTCTACCTGGGTACTACAGCGTCACCCGCGCGCCGGGCGGATCAGGATGTAGCTGGCCAGCTCGCCGCGGCGCACCAGCACCGGGATCGGCTTGGTCTTGTCCAACTTGGCCACCAGCGTGTCGAACTCACGCACGCTGTTGATCTCGGTGTTGCCGATCGACACGATGATGTCGCCCTCGCGCACGCCGGCGCGTTGCGCCGCGCCTTCGCTCACCGACTCCACGCGCACGCCGCCCTTGACCTTGGCGGCGGCCCTCTGCGCGGCGGTCAGCTCGGACACGACCACGCCGATCGATTGCGCGGCCGGCGAGGCCGAGGCCTGCGGGGCCGGCGGCGTCGGGTTGGTGCGCGGCGTGGCGCGCGCGGTCTGTTCCTGCGGCACCTCGTCGACCGTGATCGCGAGGTCGCGCGATCCGCCGCGGCGGAACACCGTCAGGTTGGCGCGGCTGCCCGGCTTGGTGTTGCCCACCAGGCGCGGCAGGTCGGTCGCACGGTCGATCTGCTGGCCGTTGAACTTGGTGATGATGTCGCCGGCCTCGATGCCCGCCTTGTCCGCCGGCGAGCCGGTCTCGACGCTGCGCACCAGCGCGCCCTGCGGGCGGCCCAGGCCGATGGACTCGGCGACGTCGCGCGTAACCTGGTCGATCTGCACGCCGATGCGCCCGCGCTGGACGCGGCCGCTCACGCGCAGTTGCTCGGCAACGCGCGCTGCCTCGTCGATCGGGATGGCGAACGAGATGCCCATGAAGCCACCGGAGCGCGAGTAGATCTGGCTGTTGATGCCGATCACTTCGCCGCGCATGTTGATCAGCGGTCCGCCGGAGTTGCCGGGGTTGATCGCCACGTCGGTCTGGATGAAGGGCAGGTAGTCGCCCGTGTCGCGGCCCTTGGCGCTGACGATGCCGGCGGTGACGGTGTTCTCCAGGCCGAAGGGCGAACCGATGGCCATCACCCATTCGCCGACCTTCACCTTGCTGACGTCGCCCGTGCGCACGAACGGCAGCCCGCTCGCGTCGATCTTGACCACCGCCACGTCCGTGCGCTTGTCGGCGCCGATGATGCGCGCCTTGAACTCGCGCTTGTCCGGCAGCGTGACGATGACTTCGTCGGCGCCTTCGACCACGTGGGCGTTGGTCATGACGAAGCCGTCCTGGGTCAGGATGAAGCCGGAGCCGACGCCGCGCGGGCTCTCGCGCTCCTCGTCGCGCTCGGGCGCCTGGCCGCGCGGTGTGCCACGCTCGCCGCGCGGCACGTTCGGCATCGGCACGCCGAAGAAGCGGCGGAAGAACTCCTGCATCTCCTCGTTCATCTCGCCTTCGGCGCCGGGGCGGCCGCCGCGGGTGGCGCTGCGGGAACGTTCGACGGTGCGGATGTTGACGACGGCGGGCCCGACCTGGTCGACCAGGTCGGTGAAATCGGGCAGCGAGCGCGGTTGCGGCGCCGACTGCGCGTAGGCGGGCTGGGTGGCGGGTACGGTCGCCACGAGGCCCCCGACCACGCCGGAGGCGGCCAGGGCGGCGACCAGCGCCAGGCGGCGCAGGTTCTTCGGATCGGTGCGGAGCATAGAGACCTCTTGAGAGTGGGTCAGGCGAAAGATCGGGTCACCAATAGCAGAGATTACGGCGATTGGGGAAAGTTGCGCGTCAGCGAAAGACGCACACGCTGATTTACACCCACTTGATGGACGAGCGGGTGCGCACGCAGTGCAGGAGATGGGGGCTTACTTGCGCCGCTCAAGACCCAGCGCGAAGGCGCGCAGGGTCTGCGGCGGCACTTCGCCCACGGCCGTGATCCACCAGTCCTGCAGGCGGCGGGTGAGCGTATGGGTCGCGCCGGCGGCGAAGACGCCTTCCTGCTGGTGGCGCTTGCCGTCGAACTGCTCGATGAAGACCGACACCGATGCCAAGCCGTCCGAGAAGATCCACTGGACCGCGCCTTCGTTCGGGCGCTTGTAGCAGCTCATGGGCTTGAAGCCAGACACCGGACCCTTGAGCCCCCAGCCCTCGGCGGCCGCGGTGGTCTTCACCGCCTCCGGCTTCTCGACCCGCCAGCCCTCGGGCACGGCCATCTGCTGCGCCAGCCGGTCCATGCGCACCGGGGCGTCCAGTTGCAGTTCGGAGAAGGCCGCCTGCTCGAGCACCTTGCCGCCTTCGTCCACCGTCTGCAGCTTCACCACCAGGCCGCTCTTCTTCTCGCTCCAGATGCGGTAGCCGAAGCGCAGCCCGTCCTTGGGCAGCACCTGCACGATGTCGGCCTCGAAGCCGGCCACGCGGTCGCTGCCGACGCGGCGGGCCGTGTAGAAATCGGGGATGGCGCCGTCACCCGGGTTCAGCAGCTCGGGAAAGAGGCCGAGCGTTTCGCGGCGTTCCGAGCGCACCGTGCGGGTCTCGGGCAGGAAGGTCAGGACTTCGTCGTCCTTGCGGAAGGTGGAACGCTTCTCGCCGGAGAGCGACTCGATGCGGTCCACCTGGCGCTGCCCGTCGCAGGCGTGCCAGATGCGGGCGCTGGACATCGCGCCGTTGCTCGACGAGACGACGAAAGTGCCGATGTAGCTGCGCTGCCGCGACGCGTCGTGCATGCGCGTGAGCCATTCGCTCACGGTGCGGTCGCGGTTGTCGACCGGGCGGGCATCGGGAACGCGCGGGCCGGCGAAGGCCTGCGACGCGACCAGGCCCATGGCACCGGCGGCCCACAGGGCCAGCGCGCCATAGGAGAGGCGGCGCCGGTCGACGGGAGCGGGACGGGCGATGCCCTTGGCCATCAGCGCGCCGGCCCTTCGAAGGTCGCGTTGCGCAGGAAACCGGAAGGGGTGCCGAGCGCGGTGGCGCCACCCAGCTGGCGGTGGGCCGCCAGGAACTTGTCGAGGCCGGGGTCGCGCACCATCGTCAAAGGCGCGGCACTCGCTGCGGCGACGGCGGCTTGCACGGCCGGCGTGCCGGCAAGCTGCGGCTGTCCGGTGCCGGCACCCAGGCCGCCCCAGACGTTCCAGCCGACCGCGGCGACGGCTGCGAAGGACGCGAGACCGGCCACCAGCTTCCAGCGGCGGTCGTTGGCCGCGGCGGCATGCTCGCTGCCGCCGACCACTGCATCCGCAGGCATGACGGCAACGGGACGCTGTTCTTCTTGCTGCAGGCGCACCTGCAGCCTGGCCAGGAAGGCGTCGGGCGCGCTGCCCACGCTGGCGCGGCCGGTGCGCAGGACCTCGCCGACCACGTGGTAGGCGTACCAGGCCTCGCGCGCCCGCGCATCGGTGCTGGCCAATTGCACGCCGCGGGCGAACGCCTCGCCCCGCAGCTGCCCGTCGGCAAGCGCCGAAATCATTTCCTGGTTGTCCATCTTGTCCATCTGTTCCATCGTGCGCCTCACCAGCGCTTGCCCGACTGGTTTTCCAGCATGGGCTTGACCTTCGCCGATATCGCCTCGCGCGCCCGGAAGATCCGGGAGCGCACGGTGCCGATCGGGCAATTCATCACTTCCGCGATCTCCTCGTAGCTGAGCCCCTCGATCTCGCGCAGCGTGACCGCCTGTCGCAGTTCCTCGGGCAGTGCCTCCATGGCAGCGTTGACCGTGGCCGCGATTTCCTTGGCGGCGAGCACCGTTTCCGGCGTCTCGGCGGAGGTTAGTTCGTTCTCGACGCCAGAAGTTTCTTCCTCATCATCGCCACCTTTGAGGGAGCTCTCCGAAACCACGGGGTCCCGCTTCAGGTCAACGAGGGCTTTTTTCGCGGTGTTGACTGCAATCCGGTACAGCCAGGTATAGAACTGGGCCTCGCCGCGGAACTGCGACAGGGCGCGGTAGGCGCGGATGAAGGTTTCCTGGGCGATGTCTTCCACCAGGTCGGTGTCGCGGACCATGCGGCCGATCAGGCGTTCGATGCGGCGCTGGTACTTGATGACGAGCAGCTCGTAGGCCTTCTGGTCGCCCGCGACCGTCCGTTCGACCAGCATCAGGTCGGTGTCGGAGGGCGAGGGGGGAGGGGCTGCGGGAGGCGTCTTGGTCATCGGGTACCGGCGCGGGAATATACCGCGCGCCGCAGAGCGTCCCAGTGGGACACGTCTGATTTGCGCTCCAGCCAGAGCCAGCGCGCCCGGCCGCCCTCGGCGTGCCACTTCACCAGCAGCCGCGATTGCAGGTCCAGCGCGATTTCGGGGTTCCCGGCGCCCACCTGTCCCCCCTCTTCCCAGCTCCAGCCGATGCCGTCCCAGCGCAGGGTGCCGATCGGCGAGCGCAGCCAGGCGGCCGCCGACAGCGAGCCGCAGGCCAGCACCGTCGCGAACGCGAGCGCCTGGCGCCAGGTGAAGACGGTCGCCTGCAGCGTCCAGGCTGCAGCAGCCAGCAGGCCGGCCGCCCCGAGCAGTGCATACGCCCAGGCCGCGAACGGGCTGCGCCCCACCGGGTAGCTCACCGATGGGGCGGCATGCATGCGGGAAGGCTCAGATGCGCCTGAAGACCAGCGAGCCGTTGGTGCCGCCGAAGCCGAAGTTGTTCTTCAGCGCCACGTCGATCTTCATGTCCCGCGCCGTGTTGGCGCAGTAGTCCAGGTCGCACTCGGGGTCCTGGTTGAAGATGTTGATGGTGGGCGGGCTCTTCTGGTGGTGGATCGCCAGCACGGTGAAGACGGACTCGATGCCGCCGGCGCCGCCCAGCAGGTGGCCGGTCATCGACTTGGTGGAATTCACCACGACCTTCCCGGCGTGGTCGCCCAGCGTGTTCTTGATCGCGTTGGTCTCGTTCACGTCGCCCAGCGGCGTGGAGGTGCCGTGCGCGTTCAGGTAGTCGACCTGGTCGGGGTTGATGCCTGCGTTCTTCAGCGCCGCGGCCATCGAGCGGCGCGGGCCGTCCACGTTGGGCGCGGTCATGTGATACGCATCGGCGCTCATGCCGAAGCCCGACAGCTCGGCGTAGATCTTCGCGCCGCGCTTCTTCGCGTGCTCGTATTCCTCGAGCACCATCACGCCGCCGCCTTCGCCCAGCACGAAGCCGTCCCGGTCCTTGTCCCAGGGGCGCGAGGCCGTCTTGGGGTCGTCGTTGCGGGTCGACAGGGCGCGGGCCGCTGCAAAACCGCCGATGCCCAGGGGCGAGACCGTCGATTCGGCGCCGCCGGCCACCATGACGTCGGCATCGCCGCTTTCGATCATCCGCGCGGACAGGCCGATGGCATGCAGCCCGGTCGTGCAGGCGGTCACCACCGCGATGTTCGGCCCCTGGAAGCCGTAGCGGATGGACACGTGGCCCGAGATCATGTTGATGATCGACGCCGGCACGAAGAAGGGCGAGATGCGGCGCGGGCCGCGGTTCACCAGTTCCGAGTGCGTCTCCTCGATCATCGGCAGTCCGCCGATGCCCGAGCCGATGTTCACGCCGATGCGCGTGGCGAGTTCGGGGTCGAGCTTGTCCCCGGTGGGCAGTCCGGCATCCGCCACCGCCTGCGCCGCCGCGGCCAGGCCCAGGTGGATGAAGCGGTCCATGTGCCGGGCTTCCTTCTCGGGCATGTAGTCCGCCACGTTGAAGCCCTTGACCTCGCCCGCGAATTTCACGGCGAGGGTGCCGGTGTCGAAGGACGTGACCGTGTCGATGCCGCTGCGGCCCGCCAGCAGGTTGGCCCAGGAGTCCTCGACCGTATTCCCGACCGGGCTCACGCAGCCCAGTCCCGTCACGACGACACGCCGACGCATCTTTGCTTAGGCCTTCTGGTTCGCGTTGGCGTAGTCGATCGCGTTCTGCACCGTGGTGATCTTCTCCGCGTCCTCGTCGGGGATCTCGATGCCGAACTCGTCTTCGAGGGCCATGACCAATTCCACCGTGTCCAGGGAGTCCGCGCCGAGGTCGGCCACGAAAGCCTTTTCGTTGGTGACCTGGGACTCCTCCACGCCGAGCTGCTCGGCGATGATTTTCTTGACACGTGCTTCGATATCGCTCATGGGTTCCCTCTAAGGGTTGTGATTGAATCCGCGATTTTAAGCCGGGCGGATGGGCCGGCCGGGTAGGTCTGCTCTGTCGAGGCGGAATGCCTCAGGCCATGTACATGCCGCCGTTGACGTGGATCTCTTGCCCGGTGACGTAGCCGGCCTGCGGAGAAGCGAGCCAGGCGACCGCGTGGGCGATGTCCGCGGGCTTGCCCAGGTGCCCCAGCGGGATCTGCCCCAGCAGGGCCTTCTGCTGCTCTTCCGGCAGCGCCGCGGTCATGTCGGTTTCGATGAAGCCGGGAGCCACGCAGTTGACGGTGATGCCACGACTGCCGAGCTCGCGCGCCAGCGCACGGGTCATGCCGGCCACGCCAGCCTTGGCTGCGGCGTAGTTCGCCTGGCCGGGGTTGCCGGACGCACCGACCACGCTGGTGATGCTGACGATGCGCCCGTAGCGCTGCTTCATCATCGTGCGCATCACGGCGCGGCTCATCCGGAACACCGCCTTGAGGTTGGTGTCCAGCACGGCGTCCCAGTCGTCGTCCTTCATGCGCATGGCCAGCTGGTCGCGGGTGATGCCCGCGTTGTTGACCAGCACGTGCAGCGCGCCGTGCTGCTTCGCGATGGCGTCCACCAGCGCCTCGCCGCCCTTGGCGTCGTTGACGTCGAGCCTGGCGCCGCGGCAGTCCGCGAACTGCGCCAGCGCCTGGCTGATCTTTTCCGCGCCGTCGTCGGTGGTGGCGGTGCCGATCACCTTCATGCCGCGCTGCGCGAGTTCGTGCGCGATGGCCGCGCCGATGCCGCGCGAAGCGCCGGTGACCAGGGCCACCTGCCCATGCGTCGTGGTGGTCGCGGTCATGCCAGCATCCCCTTGGCCTCGGCCAGCGTCGCCGGGTCGTGGATCGCGGCGGATGCCAGCGAGCCGTCGATGCGCTTGACCAGTCCGGCCAGCACCTTGCCCGGGCCGCACTCGATGATCGTGTCGACGCCGCGCGCCTGGATGGCACGCACGCACTCGACCCAGCGCACCGGCCCGAAGGCCTGCTCGTACAGCGCCGCGCGGATGCGGTCGGGATCGGTCTCGACCTTCACCTCGATGTTGTTCACCACGGGAATGCGCGGCGACTGCAGGTCGATCGTGGCCAGGCGCTCCTTGAGCTTTTCGGCCGCCGGCT
>DATAGN010000618.1:0-5054 GCA_036263715.1 Ramlibacter sp. | reverse complement strand
TTGTCGCCACCCCGGCCCGATAACCGAAGCCCTCCCCGTCCGGCAGCAGCTTGCCGGTTTCGAGGTCGACACGGCGGGACTCGGAGTCGGCGCGGACGCTGCTGGCGGTCCAGCGCTGCCGGTCGAGGTCGGCGCGCACGTAGAAGTTCGCGCTCCAGCCCTTGCGGCCCGAGATGCGGGTGGTCTGCCAGTCCGCCAGGAAGGTGAGGTTCTGGCCGAGGCTGGTGGCCATGCGCAGGAAGCCGGTGTCGCGCACCTCCGCGGCGGTCACGGTGCGCACGTAGTCGGCGCCGAAGCTCAGGCGACCGAGCTGCGAAGAAAAGCCGACACGCGTCTCGCTGCGCGGAAAGAGGTTGAACGCGTTGGTCGAGAAGGTGCGGAAGCCCGGGCCGAACTCGCGGCGTGCCAGCACCAGCGAGCCTCCCTGTGTCAGGTACGACCAGCGTGCCGACCAGCCGTGCGCCTCCGTGCGGTTGGCGCGGTCCTGGCTGGTGAGGAGATCGACGCCCAGCAGGCCGCCGACGTCGCTGCGCAACGTGATGCCCGCGCCGGCGTTCACGAACTCGCGATTGCCTTCGCCGCCTGCCGACACGGTGAGGCTGTCGCTCAGGCCATAGCGATGGAAGGCCTGCCAGGCGGGCTCGCGATAGCGCCAGCTGTTGTCGCGGTCCAGTTCGGACCGCGCGCCCGCGAAGTAGCTGTATTCGTGGAAGCCTCGCGCGAGCACCGTGTCGGTGAAGAAGAAGGGCTGCTCGATGACCTGCTGGCGGCCGGCTGCATCGGTGATCACCACGCGGACGCTGCGCGTGCCGCCGTGGAGCAGCAGGTTGTCCAGCGCGATCGGTCCCGGCGCGACCTGCCCGCGGTACATCGAAGTGCCGTCCACGGACACTTCCACTTCCGCGGGCAGGCTGGTCGCCGCCTGCAGGCGCGCCGTGGGATGGCGGACGAGTTCAGGCGCCAGGTCGTAGATCTTCGCGAACAGCACGCCGGCCCCGGTGATGGTGCTGCCGTAAGGGCCTGCCCCCGAAAGCACGTCGCCGAACGCGAGCCGCGTCGCGTTCTCCAGGTCGTCCTTGATCACCTGCGTGAAGCCGCGTCGCACTCCGCGGCGGCCGCCGGTGGTGTCCAGGGTCATCTCCTGCCGCAGCAGCATGCCGCCCATGCGCACGTTGAGGTCGGCCAGGCCGATCAGCTCCAGCTCGTTGTGGTGCGTCTTGATGGCGCCCAGCCTGTAGCTCAGGACGAGGCTGTCGCGCGCCGGCGCGCGCTGCAAGGGTGGCGGACGTCCCGACAGGTCGATGCGTGGTGCCGGTAGCGACTCCGGAAGGAAGTCCAGGTCGAGGGCGAGCCTCGGCTCGTCGAACCGCATCGTCGCCCCGAGCTCCCGTGCCGAGTACCAGGTGCTGCCCGCGAACTCACGCCGTGCCGGGTCAAGCGGAGGCACTCGCAGCCCCGCCAGGTCTTCGTTGCGGATCCAGAAGTCGCCGTCGGGTGCACGGAGCACCGTGAATTCACCGCGCCGCACGCCGTTGGAGCGCACGGTGACGATGATTTCTTCGGGAGCCGCAACCTGTGCGTAGACGGCGGGCGGATGCGGGATGGCGAGCAGCACGCACAGGCTGCCCGCGAGCGGACGGCTAGCCGCAGCGCGCCGGGTCGACATGGAGCTTGCGGTCGGCGCGGACGCCGTCGCCCTCGATGGCGACGCTCAGCGTCTTCGCCCTGCGGCACACGTCGCGCGGCACGTCGAGCATGTAGGTGCGCTCGGTGCCCGCGAGGGAATACCAGCCGGCCACCTCGCGCGAAAAACCGGTCTCGTCGCCGACTGCGAGGCGCGTGATGCGAACGTGCTGGTTGCCGCCGTTCCTGACGACGACGGATACCTTGCCCCTGTCGAGGGTCGGCTCCTGCACGTCGGCCTGCCTGCGCGGTACGGCAGGTGCCAGGAAGATCGGCACACCGAAGCGGAAGTACACCGCCACCTGCGCCCTGCCCGCGTCCCCCGCGGCATCCGGCTGTTCCTCGATGAACATGCGGTAGGTGCGCTCGGTGGCGCCGCCGGGCGCCTTGGCGCCGACACGCACCAGGCGCTGCGCTCCAGGCTCGACGTCCATCTGGCGCGGGAAATAGACCAGGTCGGAAGTGTCCGTGTACACGTCCTTGCCCTGGGCGTCCTGCGTCCACTCCATCACCTTCACGGCGACCCGGATCTTCCGGTCGCCCCGGTTGGCGACATTGATGGTTTCGCTGAGCGCACCCGCGCGCAGGTCCGCGCGCACGGGCGACACCATGAATTCGGAAGCGCTTGCGGCGCCGCATGCGAGGCCCAGCGCGCAAAGCGCCAGCCGCTGGAAGGGCAGGAACGACATCTTGGTACTGCTGCGCGGCGCGGCGACTCCTCACGGAGGTGCCGGGCCGCGGGTGTCGAACGCAGGCGGGCCGGGGCCCGCCTCCGAGGTCAGTAGTTGATCGACACCGGGACGGACTGCGCGTAGTTCCCGGGCGACTTGGTTGCGTAGTTGGCGTTCGGGATCGTGCCCGTGAGGACGACGTTCCTGATGTCGGCGAAGCCCGTGCTGGTGTACGAGACGGTAGCCGGCCAGGTGATGTCGTAGTTGATCGAGTCAGTGACACCCGAGGTATTGTTCATGGTGCCCGCGAAATTGCCGTCGGTATCGCCACCCACGGACAGTTGGCTCACCAGGATGCCGTTGGCGCACTTGTAGGTGACGGTGACCTGCTTGACCTCGGCAGCGCCCGAAGTGAGGCTCAGGTCGCCGAA
The DNA here is from genome assembly GCA_036263715.1 of Ramlibacter sp. GTDB lineage: Bacteria > Pseudomonadota > Gammaproteobacteria > Burkholderiales > Burkholderiaceae_C > Ramlibacter. The sequence goes on along the minus strand of DATAGN010000618.1, from coordinate 2,269 downwards.
AGCCATCGGGCCGGACAGGCTGATCACGCAACCGCCTGCGATGCGTGCGGTGACCTGCAGAGTCGTGCTTTCCGTCACCGTGAAGCCGGTGGACGCGGTAATCGCCAGCACGGCGGCAATGATTCCCTTGACTGCGAATTTCGACATGCGTCGCTCTCCTTTGACGAACTGCTCTTTGCCAAGGATGTACATCCTCAACCACATGACGGGGCCACTGTCGAGCCAGATACAACCTGAAACCCGTGTAAACCGCCGGGAGGCAGTATCCATTGCCTCGGCGTTTACACGCGAGCACTTTCTCACGTTGCAATGTAGCTACGTGTAACGATGTTGCATCGAAGCTCAGCCTTGCAAGCGCAACTGCGTGCTTCTTCACACGTTCGAGCAGCTTCCTCCCGGACGCGGCGGCACGCGCCGCACTCTGTCCAGGCGAAAACGAGAAGAATTCCGCGCGCCGCTGCAGATGTCCGGCTACGTCCTACCGAAGGTCAGGGCAGAGGCTTTCCAACCCGCTGGAACTCGCCAATGGATCATCCAGCCCGTAACGACGCCGCAACCCGCGGTGTCAACAAGCGACCAGATGTGAAGGCCGTTCCATGAAATTCCTGCACCGACTGCTTCTTGTCCTCGCCGCCTGCGCGTCCCTGCTGGGTTTCGCGCCGGTCCAGGCCCAGACCACCACAACGCCGCCCAAGGTGCTGGTGCTGTACGACCAGACGAGCGGGACGCCGTACGACAAGCTCGGGTTCGGCTACGCGATCATGCTGCGCAACCTGCTGGGCCACTTCGACGCGAACGTCGACATGAAGCCGGTGCAGCAGTACACCGCCGGAGCCGTCAATACGTACGACGCCACCTTCTACCTGGGGGCGCTGTACGACACGCCGGTGCCGGCGGCCTTCCTTTCGGACGCGGTGACGACGACCAAGACGGTGGTCTGGTTCAAGTACAACCTGTGGCAACTGGCCTGGGCGCCCGGCTCGACCTTCACGGCCACCAAGGGCATCGAGCTGCTGGGACTCGCCGGCCTGAACGCGGAGCCCTCCTCGTCCAACCCGAAGCCGGGCTTCTACGAGGAAGTCCGCTACAAGGGCCTGAGCTTCAACAAGTACTACCAGTACGACTCCGTGCGCAACGTCGTCAACGCCGACCCGGACATCGGCCACGTGCGCATCGCCGACACGACCAAGGCCCAGAGCGTGGTGACCGTGCGCAACCCGGCGAAGAACACGTCCGCGCCTTACATCGCCCGCTCCGGCAACTTCTGGTACGTCGCCGACATCCCGTTCACCTTCATCGGCCCGCGTGACCGCTACCTGGTGTTCTCCGACCTGCTGCACGACATGCTGGGCATCAACCACGCCTTCTATCACAAGGCCATGATCCGGCTGGAGGACGTCGGCGCGCTGGTCTCGGTGCAGGCGATGAAGACGCTGACCGACTACATGCACTCCAAGGCGATCCCCTTCTCCGTCGCCGCCATCCCGCGCTACGTCGACGGTCTCGGCACGTACAACGGCGGCACGCCGCAGGAGATCCACCTGTCCCAGGCGAGCAACCTACGCACCTCGCTGAACTATGCGAAGAGCAGGGGCGGCGAGATCGTGATGCACGGCTTCACCCACCAGTACGGCGCCATGCGCAATCCGCACACCAGCGTGAGCGGCGACGACTACGAGTTCTGGAACATCGTGGACAACAAGCCGTTCCCGGAGGACTCCGCTGCGTGGGTGCAGGGCCGGCTGGGCCAGGGCCTGGCGGACCTGAAGGCCCACGGCTACAACCCGATCGCCTGGGAGGCGCCGCACTACCACCAGTCCGCGACCGCATCCCGCACGGCGGGGCAGATGTTCCCCAAGACGTACCAGCGGGTGGTGTACTTCACGGCCGACTACCCGAACTTCTTCGCCAGCACCGGCAAGGACTTCTCGCTCGGGCAGTTCTACCCGTACACGATCTACCGCGACTACTACGGCCAGAAGGTGCTGCCGGAAAACCTGGGCAACATCGAGTACGACATCCGCGAGATGGATCCGACTTCGTTCTACAACTACACGCCGGAAGACATCATCCTGAACGCGAAGTACGCCAAGACGATCCGTGACGGCGTGGCCTCGTTCTTCTTCCACCCGTTCTGGCTGGAGCCCGAGCTCGGCACCCCCGGCTTCGAGGACTTCAAGAAGACGATCGAAGGCATCAGCGCACTGGGCTTCACCTGGATCGCGCCGAGCAAGCTGCGTTGACGTCATCCCCGCGGAGGCGGGGACCC
>DATAGN010000617.1:0-3753 GCA_036263715.1 Ramlibacter sp. | reverse complement strand
CCAGAAGCTGCCGGTGCCGGTGATTGCGCGCGTGCACGGCATCGCCACCGCCGCCGGGTGCCAGCTGGTGGCGCAATGCGACCTGGCGGTGGCCGCGACCGAAGCGCGCTTTGCCGTCAGCGGCATCAACTACGGGCTTTTCTGCTCCACGCCCAGCGTGCCGCTGCTGCGCAACGTGCCGCCGAAACAGGCGATGGAGATGCTGCTGACCGGCGACTTCATTTCGGCGCAGGAGGCGCAGCAACGCGGGCTGGTGAACCATGCCGTCGACGCGGGGCAGCTCGACGCCGAGGTGGCGCGGCTGGTGGACAGCATCCTGGCCAAGCCGCGCACGGCCATCGCCATGGGCAAGGACCTGTTCTACCGGCAGCGCGAGATGGGCATCGAAGCGGCCTACCAGCTGGCTGCCCAGACCATGGCGGCCAACATGATGGATGGCTGCGCACTCGAAGGCGTCACGGCCTTCACCGAAAAACGCAAGCCCGGCTGGGCGTCCACCCCCCGATGACGGACCTGCAGAACCTCCTCGGTGAGCTCAGTCACCGGGGCGTGGGCTGGGAGGCCCTGACCTTGCTGGCCTGCCTGGCCGCCGCGTACGGCATCTGCTGGCTCACCGGCCGGCGGCAGCCGCCCGAGTCGGTGCTGTTCGGCCGCTTCCTCTTCGACGGCGTGCTCTTTCCGGTGCTGGCGCTGGCCTTCACCTACAGCGCGCGCGTCGCGCTGGGCGGCCTGCAGCAGGTGCCGCTGCTGCGGCTGGCCGTGCCGGTGCTGATGTCGCTGGCCGGCATCCGCCTGCTGGCGCGCGTGTTCCCGCTGGTGTTCCCGCGCTGGGGCTGGGCGCGCAGGTGGAGCAGGTGTTCTCGTGGCTGGCGTGGATCGCGGCGGTGCTGTGGATCCTGGGGCTGCTGCCCGCCGTGATGGCGGAGATGGAGAACATCCGCTTCACGCTGGGCAAGACGAAGATCAGCCTGCTCGGGCTGGTGCAGGGCGTGCTGTCCGCCGGCCTGGTGATGGTGCTGGCCCTGTGGGTCTCGGCGGCGGTGGAGCGCAAGGTGCTGCGCGGCACGGTCACGGACCTGTCGCTGCGCAAGGCCGCTGCCAACGTGCTGCGAGGCGCGCTGCTGGCCATCGGCTTCCTGTTCGCGCTGTCCGCCGCGGGCGTGGACCTCACGGCGCTGTCGGTGCTGGGCGGCGCGATCGGCGTCGGCCTCGGCCTCGGCCTGCAGAAGCTCGCCGCCAACTACGTGAGCGGCTTCGTGATCCTGGCAGAGCGCAGCCTGCGCATCGGCGACACGATCAAGGTGGACGGTTTCGAAGGCGTGGTGGCGGACATCAAGACGCGCTATACCCTGATCCGCGCCGGCGACGGTCGCGCCTCGGTGGTGCCCAACGAGAAGCTGGTCTCCGAACGCGTGGAGAACCTGTCCATCGCCGACCCGCGCGTGGTGCTCACCACCGATGTGACCGTGGGCTACGACAGCGACATCATGGCGGTGCAGGGCCTGCTGGTGGACGCGGCCTTGCGCACGCAGCGCGTGCTGGCGGAGCCGGCGCCGTCGGCCCGGCTGAACAACTTCGGCGCCGACGGGCTGGAGATGCGGCTGCTGTTCTGGATCGACGATCCGCAGAACGGCACGCTCAACGTGCGCTCGGACGTGAACCTGAAGATCCTGGCCGCCTTGCGGGAGGCGAACATCGAGATCCCGTATCCGCAACGGGTGGTGCGCATGATCGAAGCGACGCCCAAGCTGCCATGAAGATCGAGGAGTCCGTGACGATCGATGCCTCGCCGGAGACCATCTTCGGTATCTGGAGCGAGGTGGACCGCTGGAAGCTGTGGGATCCGGACACGAAGGAAGCGGTCCTGCGGGGCCCCTTCGCGGTCGGAGCGCAGGGCCGCATCGTTCCCACGAAGGGACGCGGCGTCCCGATGGCCGTGACCGAGTGCACGGCGAACCGCTCGTTCACGGTGGAGGCTGCCATCCCGCTTTTCCGGATGCGCTTCGACCACGAATTGGTGCCCGGCGCGCAGGGAACGCGGGTCACGCACCGGGTGACCTTCTCCGGTCCGCTGACGCCCGTGCTCGGACGCATCGTCGGGGGGCAGGTGCGCAAGGGGCTGCCGGTGACGATGCAGTCGCTCAAGCGGTATGCCGAAGCGCGCGAGCGGGGGGAGGGCTGATGCAACTGTTGGTGAACGTCGATGTCGACGACCTGCCGCGGGCGGTGGACTTCTACTGCCGCGCGTTCGACTTGCGCGTGGGGCGGCGCTTCGGCGGGGATGCGGTGGAGCTTCTTGGCGGGTCCTCGGCCCTCTACCTGCTGGCCAAGGCGGCGGGCACGGCGCCCTCGCCGGGGTCCCCGCAGGTGCGGACGTACGAGCGGCATTGGACCCCGGTGCACCTGGATTTCGTGGTGGACGACGTCGATGCCGCCGTGGAGCGCGCCTGCGCCGCGGGCGCCCGGCTGGAGCAGTCCGCCCGCACGGCGGCCTGGGGAAAGCTGGCGCTGATGGCGGATCCGTTCGGCAACGGCTTCTGCCTGGTGCAGTTCCTGGGCCGCGGCTACGACGAGATCGCGACACCGGCGTAGCGGGTGAACCTGCAGGGGCAAGAGCTGGCTCCACCGCCCCAGCCGGGCGTGCGCAAACGCACGTTCGGCGCGACAGTCGCATTGATGAGTACCTTGGACGCGGCTAGACTCGGCCGGTGTCAAGCCATCCCTTCCAGCTCACCCGCTACTTCACGCTCGCCAGCCTGGCCGCCTTCGTGCTCCTCGGCGTCGCGCTCCTGGTCGTCCAGCGCACCGAGGAGAGCCACTTCGCGCGCGTGCAGGGCGAGCGCGCCGCCTTCTTCGCCCAGGTGCAGGCCGAGTTGCTGCGCGAGCAGAGGGAGTCGGCGCGTGCCAGCCTCGTCGCCGCCCATGAAGCGGGCCACGTCGCCCTGACCCGCGTCTTCGCGAATGCGCTGTGGGGGTCCCATTTCGAGCGGCTGGTGGCGCAGGCCCAGTCCGTCGAGACCTGCTCGCGCGTGGCGGCACCCGGTGCGCCGCGGAAGGACTGCGAAACCAGGATGGGTGAGCGGGTGCGGGCGCTGCCGACCTTCGGCGGGGTGGACGCACCGGTGCGTGCCCTCATGCGCCAGACCACCGTCTTCAAGGTCAAGGTCTACGACCTGCGCGGACTGACGGTCTATTCGTCGGAGCTCGCGCAGATCGGCGAGGACAAGGGCGGCAACGCCGGCTGGCAGGCTGCCGTGGCCGGCCGCACCGCCAGTGAACTGGTCCACCGCAACCAGTTCAGCGCCTTCGAAGGCATGGTGAAGGACCGCGACCTGATCCAGAGCTACGTGCCCGTGCGGGGGGCGGACGGCGCCACCGTCGGCGTGTTCGAGATCTATTCCGACGTCACGCCGCTGCTGCAGGAGCTCAACGCCGCGGCGGCACGCAGCACGGCCGCGGGCGTGCGCAACGAAACGAGGCTGCGCGAGGCGGCGGCCAGGGAGCAGGAAGCGGTGGTCGCGGCTTCCAACCGCTTCCTGCTGGCGATCATCGGCTTGCTGGTGCTCACGTATGTGGCCTTGCTGCTGCTGGTGCGGCGGGGCCAGCGCGTGATCGACCGCGAAGCGGCCGCCCGCGAGCAGGCTGCCCTGCGCGAGCAGGACTGGCACCGCGACAAGATGGCGACGCTGGGCGCGATGGCCGCGCACATCTCGCACGAGGTGGGCAATCCGCTGGCGGTCATTTCGCAGGCCG
>DATAGN010000616.1:0-6631 GCA_036263715.1 Ramlibacter sp. | reverse complement strand
CAGCCGACCAGGCTGACCTTGCGGCCGTGCAACGCATGCAGCACGTGCACGCGCTCCACCAGGGTGGGCAGCCACTCGTCGAAATCGCCTGTGGGGCCCGTGTTGATGCCCAGGTCCCAGTCGTGCGGCAGGAACTTGCAGGTTCGCAGGTGCGCGCGCAAGGCGCCGGTGGCCATGGTGCCGGCGCCGAGGCCCGGGTAGATGACGACAGGGTGGCCGTCACCCTGCACGGGCGAGAGCCAGCCGGCGTGGGCGGAGAAGAAATCGAAGGCGGCGCGCAGGGGCTCCGTCGCGAGCAGCGCCAGCGAGGGCGCCTGGAAGACCAGTGTGGACGGCATGGCTCACTGTGCGGCAGGGCGTAGCGCGGCCGCTGTGGGCGCTGCGGCGGGGCGGCTGTAGGTCCCGCAGCCGCAGGGGCTGTAGGACGCGCCCGGCTACCCCCGGCTCAGGCGGCCAGGGACAGCAGCGCCGCCTCGATCGCTGCGGCGGTAGCGGCGGGCTTTTCCATCGGGAACAGGTGCGTGCCATCGAGCATCGCGACCCGCCCGCCGGTGACCCGCGTCGTCATCGCCAGGCCCACCTGCGCGATTTCCTGCGACTGCAGGCCGCCGATGAACGCGGCGGGACAGCGCAGCGGGTGGCGCTTGAGGATGCCGTCCATGTTGTCCGGCAGCGTGTTGTAGATCATGGTTTCCACGTCACGGTCGAAGCTCAGCACGCGCTGGCCGTCCTCGTCGTGCGTACCGTGGGTGACGTAGTCCGCCAGCACCTGCGGGTCCCATTTGGCGAAAGCCTTCTTGCGGCGAAAGTGCTCCAGCGCCTCTTCCTTCGTTGCCCACCGGTGCTTGCGCTTGCGGCTCACCGCACCCGGCGAGAGCGCGCCCACCAGCTGGGTGCGCTTGGCCGCGCGCAGCGCGTGGGCCTTCCAGCCGCCCAGCAGCGGCGAGTCGAGCAGCAGCACGCCGCGCGCGAGCTGCGGATGGCGCGCGGCGCAGAGGAAGCTGAGGAAGCCGCCCAGCGAGTGGCCGACCAGGAAGGCAGGCTCGCCGTACTTGTCGACCTCGCGCCGGGTGAAGTCGTGCAGCTGCTGGACGAGGTAGGGCCAGTTGTTGGTGGCCGGGTACTCTGCTTCGTGGCCGAAGCGCTCCACCGCCTTGACCACGAAGCCGCGCGAGCACAGCTGCCGGAACAGCACGTTGTAGGTGCCGCAGGGGAAGCTGTTCGCGTGGGAGAAGACGATCAACAAGGCCGAATCAGATCAATCGCTCCTCGGGGCGCGTGATCTTCTTCAACGGCCGGTTGCGCCCGCTCTCCGCGTGGCGCATGAGCGGCGTGTCGGTATGGCTCTCGTCCCAGACCGGGTCGTCGAGGCTGTCGAACACCTCGCGCAGCTTCTGCCCCCAGCTGGTGTGCAGCATCCGGAAGTACGGGTTGTGCATGTCGATGCACACGATCTTGTCGGTTTCGTAGCGGTTCGCCTCGTACACCACCAGGTCCAGCGGCGGGCCGACGGACAGGTTGGACTTCATCGTGGAGTCCATCGACACCAGCGCGCACTTGGCGGCTTCGTCGAGGTCGGTGTCCGGCGTCAGCACGCGATCGAGCACGGGCTTGCCGTACTTGTACTCGCCGACCTGGAAGTAAGGCGTCTCGGAAGTCGCCTCGATGAAGTTGCCGGCCGAATACACCTGGAACAGGCGCATGCCCTCGCCCTTGATCTGGCCGCCGAAGATCAGGTTGACGTTGAACTCCACGCCCGCGTGCTCCAGCGCCTTGGCGTCGCGGTCGTACACGTGCCGCACCGCCTGGCCGAGGACCCGGCAGGCGTCGAACATGCTCTTCGCGTTCCAGATGGTGATGGGCTCGTCGCCGTCGTTTTCCTTCAACTGCTCCACCTGCAGGATCTCGCGGACCGACTGCGAGATGCTCAGGTTTCCCGCCGACAACAGCGTCATGAAGCGGTCGCCGGGCTTCTCGTACACGATCACCTTGCGGTAGGTGCTGATGTTGTCCACGCCCGCGTTGGTGCGCGAGTCGGACAGGAACACCAGTCCCGCATTGAGCTTGATGCCGACGCAATAGGTCATGGGTTTTGTATGAGTTTCTTCAGCGAGTACAGGGCGTCGAGGGCATCGCGCGGGGCCAGCGCATCGGGGTCGAGGGCCGCCAGCGCGGCCTCCAGCTTCGTGGGTGCCGCCGCTTCGGCGGCCGGGGGCGGTGCGAACAAGTCTACCTGCTCGCGGCTTTCCTCCTGGTGCTTCTCCAGCGCCGCCAGCGCGTGGCGCGCGTGGTTCACCACGCCGGTGGGCATGCCTGCGAGCCTGGCCACCTGGATGCCGTAGCTGCGGCTGGCCGGCCCCGGCTGGATCTCGTGCAGGAACACGATGTCGGTGCCAGACTCCGCCGCGCCCACGTGCACGTTGACCGCGCAGTGGTGCTTGGCAGGGAATTCGGTCAGCTCGAAGTAGTGGGTGGCGAAGAGGGTGAATGCCTGCGTGCGGTCATGCAGGTGCGCCGCGATGCCCGAGGCGAGCGCCAGCCCGTCGGAGGTGGACGTGCCGCGCCCGATCTCGTCCATCAGCACCAGGCTTTGCGCGGTGGCGCCGTGCAGGATCTGCGCGGCCTCGGTCATCTCCAGCATGAAGGTCGATTGCGCGTTGGCCAGGTCGTCGGCGGCGCCGATGCGCGTGTGGATCGCGTCCATCGGTCCCAGCCGGCAGGCCTGCGCCGGCACGTAGGAGCCGATGGAGGCCAGCAGGCAGATGATCGCCACCTGCCGCATGTACGTGGACTTGCCGCCCATGTTGGGGCCGGTGATGACCTGCATGCGCTGCTTCGGGCCCAGGCGCGTGTCGTTGGGGATGAAGGCGCTGCCGCTGGTCTCGGCCAGGCGCGCCTCCACCACCGGATGGCGGCCTTTCGTGATCTCGATGCCCGGCTCCTTCATGAACTGCGGCCGGCACCAGTCCAGCGTGAGCGAACGCTCGGCCAGGGCGCACAGCGCATCGAGCGAGGCCAGCGCGCGCGCCAGGCGCGTGAGGCAGGGTACGTGTTCCTGCAGCGCGTCGAGCAGCTGCTCGTACAGCCACTTCTCGCGGGCGAGCGCGCGCTCCTGCGCCGACAGCGCCTTGTCCTCGAAGGCCTTGAGCTCCGGCGTGATGAAACGCTCGGCGTTCTTCAGCGTCTGCCGGCGGCGGTAGTCGTCCGGCACCTTGTGCAGCTGGCCCTGCGTGACCTCGATGTAGAAGCCATGCACCTTGTTGTATTGCACGCGCAGGTTGGCGATGCCGCTGCGGGCGCGCTCGCGCGTTTCCAGGTCCAGCAGGAAGCCGTCGCAGTTGTCCTGGATCGCGCGCAGCTCGTCGAGGTCGCCGTCGTGGCCGGTGGCGATCACGCCCCCGTCGCGAACGAGCGCCGCGGGATCGTCGCGCAGCGTCGCCGCCAGGCGCTCGGCGCAGCCATTGGGCGGCTGCAGGTCCTGGGCCGCGTTGGACAGCAGGCCCGGCAGGTGCGCGATCGCCTTCGACAGTTGGTGCGCTTTCTCCAGCGCCAGCCGCAGGCCCACCAGTTCGCGCGGACGCACCTGGCGCAGCGCGATGCGGGCGGTGATCCGCTCGACGTCGCTCACGCCCTTGAGTTCGCTGCGCAGCTTCTGCCACGGGCCTTCGCGCAGCCAGGCGACGGCTTCCAGCCGCTGCTGCGCGACGCTGCGATCCCGGGCGGGCTCGAGCAGCCAGGCCTTGAGCATGCGGCTGCCCATGCCGGTCATGCAGGTGTCCAGCAGCGAAAAGAGGGTGGGGCTGTCTTCGCCACGCAGCGTCTGCACCAGTTCGAGGTTGCGCCGCGTGGCCGGCGGCAGTTCGATCCGCTCGCCGTCGCGCACCACCTGCAGCTGCTGCACGTGCGAGAGCGCCCGGCCTTGCGTGTGTTCGGCATAAGCCAGCAAGGCGGCGGCCGCGGCATGCGCATTCGGCAGTTCGTCCGCGCCCCAGGCCGAGAGGCTGGCGGCCTTCATCTGCTCCAGCAGCTTGCGCAGGCCCAGGCCGCTGTCGAACTGGAAGGCCGGACGCTGCGTGATCGGCACGGCCCGGAAGGCCTGCAGCCGCTGCGCGAAGGCCGGCGTGACCTCCGCGTTGTGCAGGATCTCGCTGGGCGCGACGCGGACGATCCAGTCCTGCAGGGCGTCGGCATCGCACTCAGCGAGTTGCAGCGCGCCTTGCGTCACGCTCAACCAGGCCAGCCCCACCTTGTGCTTCGCGCCCTGGTGCAGCGCCAGCAGCACGGCCTCGGACTTCTCGGTGAGGAGTTCGGTGTCGGTGAGCGTGCCGGGGGTCACCACCCGCACCACCTTGCGCTCCACCGGACCCTTGGTCGCGCCGACTTCGCCGACCTGCTCGCAGATCGCGACCGATTCGCCGCACTTGATCAGGCGCGCGAGGTAGCCCTCCATGGCGTGGAAGGGCACGCCCGCCATCACCACCGGCTCGCTGGCGGACATGCCGCGGCGCGTGAGCGTGATATCGAGCAGCCGTGCCGCCTTCTCGGCGTCCTCGTAGAACAGCTCGTAGAAGTCGCCCATGCGGTAGAACACCAGCGTGGTGGGGTACTCCGATTTCACGGCCCAGAACTGGGCCATCATCGGCGTGTGCTTGCTCAGGTCGACGGGGGGCTGGGACATGTCCCGGCGATTATCCCGTGGGCTCGCCAGGTGCCACCTCGCGGTTGTCGTTGACGTTGCGCGCCAGCGGCAGGTATTGGGGATACTCCCGCGCCAGGAAGGCCAGGAGGTGCTCGCGCAGGCGGCAGCGCAGGTCGAAATTCTTGCCCGAGCTCGCTGCCGAGACCAGCACGCGCACCTGCACCGCCTTGTCGGTGCTGTCAGTGACCATGACGTTGAAGACGCGCTTGTCCCAGTCCGGGTCGGCCTCCACCAGCCGCTTCGCCTCCGCGCGCAGCGGCTCGATGGGCATGGCGTAGTCCACGTACAGGTACAGCGCGCCCATCAACTGCGAGCCGGTGCGCGTCCAGTTCTCGAACGGGTTCTCGATGAACCACTGCAGCGGAACGATCATGCGCCGCTCGTCCCACAGGCGCAGCACGACGTAGGTGCCGGTGATGTCCTCCACGCGGCCGTTCTGGCCGTTGACGATCAGCACGTCGTCGATGCGCAGCGGCTGCGCCAGCGCCAGCTGCAGGCCCGCGATCAGGTTGCTGAACACCGGCCGCGCGGCCAGGCCGCCCACGATGCCCAGCACGCCGGCCGAAGCGAGCAGGCTGGCGCCGAGCTGGCGCGCGCCCGGGAAAGTCATGAGTGCGATGGCGATGCCGGCGATGAGCGCCACCACCATCGCGCTGCGCGAGAGCACGCGCGTCTGCGTCTCGATGCGCCGCGCGTGCAGGTTGTCGTCCACGGTGATCGGGTTGCGCGCGATCACGCCGTCGGCCAGGCCGCCGATCGCGTTCATCAGCAGCCAGGTCACTGCGCCGATCAGCAGGATGCCGTTGACATGCCGCACCATGCCGACGCGCGCGAGCTCGTCGGGCGCGGAGCTCCAGACCACCTGCATGGCGAACAAGGGCAAGGCCAGGGCCGCCGAACGTTCGGTGCGATCCAGCATCGCGCGCAGGATCACCGAGTGGTGCGTCGTGCGGCGCAGGACGGCGCGCACCACGGCGTGGACGACCACCGCGCCAAGCGCGGCGAGCAGCGCCGCGATCAGCGTGACGAGCCAGGCGGGATGGTCGTCCAGTGCCTGCCGCAGCATGCGCTCAGGCTTCCTTCTCGGAGCCTTCGTCCACGTGGGTGCCCGGCTCCATCGTCGGCTCCACGAGGGCAGGCGTGTTCTGCCGCAGGTCCGCCTTCTCCCCGGCGCTGGCGAACTTGCTGTACTTGCCCAGGATCTTGACCAGCTGGCCGTAGATCTTGGGGTTGCCGGCGACGCACTCGCGCTGCTCCAGGAAGTCGGCCTCGCCGGTGAAGTTGCCGATCAGGCCTCCGGCTTCGGTGACCAGCAGCGAGCCCGCGGCCACGTCCCACGGCGACAGCCCGGTCTCGAAGAAGCCCTCGGTGAAGCCCGCGGCCACATAAGCCAGGTCGAGCGCCGCGGCGCCCGGGCGGCGCAGGCCGGCGGTGCGCTTCATCACGTCGGCCATCATGCGCAGGTACACGTTGAAGTCGTCGCCCGGGCGGAAAGGAAAGCCGGTGGAGACCAGCGATTCCTTCAGCTGCGTGCGCTTGCTCACGCGCAGGCGGCGGTCGTTCAGGTAGGCGCCGCGGCCGCGCGTGGCGGTGAACAGGTCGTTGCGGGTGGGGTCGTAGATCACGGCTTGTTCGACGCGTCCGCGCACGAGCAGGGCGATGCTGACGCAGTAGACCGGGAAGCCGTGGATGAAGTTCGTCGTGCCGTCCAGGGGGTCGATCACCCACACGTGATCGGAAGCCGCACGGCCATGCTCGCGGCCCGATTCCTCGGCCCAGATGCCGTGGTCGGGATAGGCGCCGAGCAGCGTCTCGATGATGGCTCCTTCGGCAGCGTGGTCGACCTCGGTGACGAAGTCGTTCGTCTGCTTCTGCGAGATGCGCACCGCTTCCACGTCGAGCGCGGCCCGGTTGATGATCGCGCCGGCGGCG
>DATAGN010000615.1:0-6481 GCA_036263715.1 Ramlibacter sp. | reverse complement strand
CGGACCGATGCCGTCGAGCGGACTGAGCTTTCCCATCAGCACGAAGTACAGCCCGTCGAAGGCCTGCGTGCGCTCCAGCGCCGCCTGGTCCGCGGGCGTCTCCACCACGCACAGCTTGCTGCGGTCACGCTGCGCGTTGCGGCAGGTGGCGCAGACCTCGTCCTCGGTGAAGGTGTTGCACTCGCTGCAGTGGCGCACGTGGCCCGCCGCCTGCTCCAGCGCGCGCGCGAGCACGTGCGCGCCCTCGCGGTCGTGCTGCAGCATGTGGAAGGCCATGCGCGAGGCGGACTTCACGCCTACGCCGGGGAGGCGGCGCAGCGCCTCGATGAGTGCCTGGAGGGAAGCTTCGGCCATCAAGGCTCCGACGAGCCGCCTCTAGGAGCCTTGGGCCCCCTCGGGGGGCAGCGACCACACGTAGTGGGGAGCGTGGGGGTCAATTTCGCTTAGAACGGGAGCTTCATCCCGGGCGGCAGGCCCGCGGTGAGCTTGCCCATCTTTTCCTGCGTGGTCTCTTCGGCCTTGCGCACGGCGGCGTTGAAGGCCGCGGCGACGAGGTCCTCGAGCATGTCCTTGTCGTCCGCCAGCAGGCTGGGGTCGATGGTGACGCGCTTGACGTCGTGCTTGCAGGTCATGACGACCTTCACGAGGCCGGCGCCTGATTCGCCGGAGACCTCGATGAGGGCCAGCTCTTCCTGCGCCTTCTTCAGGTTGTCCTGCATCGCCTGCGCCTGCTTCATCAGGCCGGCCAGCTGTCCCTTGTTGAACATGGTGCTTCTCTCTAGTGTCTCGTGATCGGTTTGATGCTGCCGGGAACGATTTTCGCCCCAAATTCGCGCTGCATCCGCTGCACGAAGGGATCGTTCAGGATGATCTGTTCGGCGGCCTGCTGCCGCTCGGCCGCGGCGACGGCATTGCGCCGCGCGGGGCTGTCGGTGACGGGGCCCACCTCCACCGAGAGGTCCACCGCGTGGCCGGCCGCGTGCAGGGCCGCCTTCAGGCGCTCGCGGCTTTGCGGCTGGTTGAGCGACTCGCGCTCCACGCGCAGCATCCAGTGGCCTTCGTCGCGCGCGACGAGTTGCGCCTGCAGCGCGAGCTCGCGCACCAGGGCGGTGATGGCTTCGCGCTGCACGAGGTCCTGCACGGTGGCCTGCCAGAAGTCGCCCTCGGCAGTCGGCGTGACCGACGGGACGCCCGACGGCGTTTCGCGCAGGGGCTCGGGTTGCACGCGCACCGGCACGCCCATGACGTCGCCGGTGTTGCGGCCCTGCGCGTTCGCGCGGGGTGGGGCCTGGCGCGGTTCGACGACGGGGAGGACGTGGCCCGGGGGGGCGGCGGGGCGCGCGGATGCGACAGGGGCGGCGTCGGGGTTCGGCTGCGCGCTCACCGCCGACCTACGCGGATCCTGGGGTTGTTCCGTAGGGCGGGGTGACGCAGGAACCCCGCCGTGCTCCGTAGGTTGGGTTGGCACAGCCACCCCAACACCCACGGCCCTATTCAGAGTTTTTTTTTCAGCCGAAGGCTTGAACGCCAGCAGCCGCAGCAACACCATCGTGAGCGCCGCGTATTCGTCGGGCGCCAGCCCCAGCTCGGCCCGCCCATGCAGGCAGATGCTGTAAAGCAGCTGCGTCTCGTCGGCGGGCATCATCTGCGCCAGACGCGCGATCGCCTGCGCTTCCTCGTCACCCGGCTCGCCGGCCTGCGGCACCGCCTGCAGCACCGCCATGCGCTGCAGCACCATGCTCATCTCCTCCAGCGCGGCGCCGGCCGACAGGCCGTGCAGGCGCAGCGCCTCGGAGGTGTCCACCACCGTCTTGCCGTCGCCTTGCGCCAGCGCCTCGACCAGGCGGAACACATGGCTGCGGTCGACGCTGCCCAGCATCTGGCGCACCGCCGCTTCCTGCAACTGGCCGCCGCCGAAGGCGATGGCCTGGTCCGTGAGCGACAGCGCATCCCGCATGGAGCCGCGCGCCGCGCGCGAGAGCAGCCGCAACGCCTGCGCATCCGCTGTCACGGCTTCCTCCTTGAGCACGGTGGCCAGGTGCTCCTGCACCGTTTCCGGCGCCATCGGCCGCAGGTTGAACTGCAGGCAGCGTGACAGCACCGTCACCGGCACCTTCTGCGGATCGGTCGTGGCCAGCACGAACTTCAGGTACTCCGGCGGCTCTTCCAGCGTCTTGAGCATCGCGTTGAACGCGTGCCCGGTGAGCATGTGCACCTCGTCGATCATGAACACCTTGAAGCGGCCCTGCACCGGCTTGTAGACGGCCTGCTCCAGCAACTGCTGCACCTCGTCGACCCCGCGGTTGGAGGCCGCGTCGAGCTCCGTGTAGTCGACGAAGCGGCCGCTGTCGATGTCCCTGCAGGCCTGGCAGGTGCCGCACGGCGCCGCCGTGATCCCGCCCTGGCCATCGGGCCCCTGGCAGTTGAGCGACTTGGCGAGGATGCGCGACACGGTGGTCTTGCCGACGCCGCGCGTGCCCGTGAACAGGTAGGCATGGTGCAGCCGCTGCTGCTCCAGCGCATTCGTCAGCGCCTGCACCACGTGCTCCTGGCCCACCATCTGGGTGAAGGTCCGGGGCCGGTACTTCCGGGCGAGCACGAGATACGACATTCCTTCGATTCTAAGGTGGCCCCATGGCAACTCTGCCTTCCGGCCTCGCCTACAATCGGCAGTGACGGGCCTCCCCGCATGGTGAAGCGGCCAACCGGGTCAGGTGGGGAACCAAGCAGCCCTAACTGTGGAGCCAGTGCCGGGGGTAAGGCTCGTCAACTCCCCTCTTCCCGAGTACCTCGCGCATGGACGCGGCCGCTTCCTCGCACCACGACGCCTGCCCCGGACTGGCCGGGGGATGGGCCCGCAGCGCCCCCACGCGCGAACTGGTGAGCGCGTACCTCGCGCGCCCCCAGGACGGCCCCTTCCACTGTCCCCTCTGCAACGCGCAGGCCATCCTGCGCAAGGGCGCAGAGCGCGTCGACCACTTCGCGCACGACGCGCCGCGGCGGCCCGCACCCGGCGGCGAAAGTGACCTGCACCGCCACTGCAAGCAACAGGTCTGTGCTGCGCTTGCGGCCTCCCACCCCGAGGGACGCTGGGACATCGAACGCACGATTCCGGCCAGGCCCGAACGCGGCATCGCGAAGCTGCGTCCCGACGCCAGCGGACGCATCGGGCCGTGGCGCGTCGCCGTCGAAGTGCAGGCGAGCTCGCTCGATGCCGCGACCATCACGGCTCGCACCGCGGCGTATGCGGCCCGCGGCATCCATGTGCTCTGGATCGTGCCGCTGCCCGACGAACCCATCGACCCGCTGATGCGACCGCGCCGGTTCGAGCGCTGCCTGCAGCGCCTGTATGGCGGCCGTACGTACTACTGGTGGCCGGGACTGCAGGCGCGCGTGCTCCCGGTGCATCACGGAGCGGCGGCGCGCGAGATCCCCCTGAACGAGTGGCACGTTGCCGGCGGCTACCGTCGCCAGGCCGGCGGCTTCGAAGCGGAATACCGCGCGCTGAAGCGGGCGCAGTTCGCGACCATCCTGCACATCGACCGGGATTTCGCACCGGCGGGCACGCTGTGGCGTGACATCCTGGCGAAGTGGTGGTGAAGGTGTCGGGGTTCGGCTGCGCCGCTCACCCCGACCTGCGCGAGCCAAGGCCAAGGTCGAGCTACGTTCCGTGACGGACCGCACGGCCACGAACCGGCTGTCGTCATCCATCCGGATGGCCCCCGGGTTCCCTCTTACATGAGCCACGCACAACTTCCCACAAACTTCCGCCAATGGCCGCGCCTAGACTGCGTCGCAATCACTGGGAGGTGAGCCATGGAGAAGGTCGCTTCGATGGACAAGAAGTCCGGTCAGGGTCGCCAGGTTTTTCTCGGACGCTGCGCCGCAGCTGCCCTGCTCGCATGCGCCGGCATCCCGGCACTGGCCAGCGAGGCGGCGCCGCTGCCGGTGCACATGGTGCTGTCCGAATCCCGCACCGAACCTTCGGTGCGCGTGCAGGTCGATGCGACCAGCCTGCCGCGCCTGGACGCGCAGGAGTCCGGCTTCCAGGCGCCGCGTGTCGACGTGTCGCTGTTTCCCGCCACCTCGCCGCGCCTCGGTGCGGTGGTCGGCATGAGCGGCTTCAGCCCGCAGCAAGGCCCCGCCATCGGACTGCAGCCGAACAAGCAGAGCGTGGACGTCGGCCTGCGCTACAGCCACCGGCAGGTGGACGTGACCGCGTGGCGCCGCATGTACGCCGAGCAGGACGCATCGGTCGTTCCGCACAGCCTTCCCGTCTACGGCGCGCGCGTCGAGATGAACCTCGCCAATGCGCCCAGGAGCGGCTTCGCGGTGGACCGCGGCTTCCTCGGCCTGCAGCTCGAAAGCGGCGCGCGCATCTCGATCAAGCGCAAGAACGGCGGGCCGATGATCTACTACCGCAACACGTTCTGAAGCGGGACGCGGCGGGGCAGGTGCTATTGCATCGATAGCAAAAGCACTGCGGCCCCACGCCGCGAGCGGTCTTCGTTTCTGTCACAATGGCCTGACACCAGCCGCAGCGGGATGGACCCCGCTCTTCGAGAGGAAACCATGGCCAGCGAACTGATCAAGCACATCTCCGACGCCTCCTTCGAATCCGACGTCCTGCAGGCCGACAAGCCGGTGCTGGTGGACTACTGGGCCGAATGGTGCGGGCCGTGCAAGATGATCGCGCCCATCCTCGACGAGGTCTCCGAGACCTACAAGGACAAGCTGCAGATCGCCAAGATGAACGTGGACGAGAACCGCGACATCCCGGCCAAGTTCGGCATCCGCGGCATCCCCACGCTGATGCTGTTCAAGGGCGGCCAGCTCGCCGCCACCAAGGTCGGCGCCATGAGCAAGGCGCAGCTGACGCAGTTCATCGACCAGCAACTGAATTGAGCCGCGGACCGGGCGCCTGAAGGCGGCCTGTGGACTTCGGCGGACGGGGCCCTTCGGGGCCCCGATCGTTTGGCGGGCACCCTTTCCGGTTTTTGCTGCATAATCCGCCCCATCACTGGTCCGCCTACCCAAGCAGGCCAGATCGATAGACCGGTTCGCAGGGCACGTCTCGCCCCGCCATGAACCTCCCCCAAGACCTTCAAGAACATCTGCCCCGAAGGGGTTCCTCCATGCACCTGAACGAACTCAAGGCGCTGCACGTCTCGGAAGTCCTCAAGCAGGCCGACGAGCTCGAGATCGAAAACACCGGCCGGATGCGCAAGCAGGAGCTGATGTTCGCGATCATCAAGAAGCGGGCCCGCGCGGGCGAACAGGTCTTCGCCGACGGCGTGCTGGAGATCCTGCCGGACGGCTTCGGCTTCCTGCGCAGCCCGGACACCAGCTACACGGCGAGCACCGACGACATCTACATCTCGCCCTCGCAGGTGCGCCGCTTCAACCTGCACACCGGCGACATGATCGAAGGCGAGGTGCGCACGCCCAAGGACGGCGAGCGCTACTTCGCGCTGACGAAGCTGGACTCGGTCAACGGCGGTCCGCCCGAGCAGAACAAGCACAAGGTGATGTTCGAGAACCTGACGCCGCTGTTCCCGAGGGAGCAGATGCGCCTGGAGCGCGACAACTTCAAGGGCGAGGAAAACATCACCAGCCGCATCATCGACATCATCGCGCCCATCGGCAAGGGCCAGCGCGCGCTGCTGGTGGCGCCGCCCAAGAGCGGCAAGACGGTGATGATGCAGCACATCGCGCACGCGATCGCGGCCAATTTCCCCGACAGCCACATGATGGTGCTGCTCGTCGACGAGCGTCCCGAGGAAGTGACCGACATGCAGCGCTCGGTGAAGGGCGAGGTGATCGCCTCCACCTTCGACGAGCCGGCCGCCCGCCACGTGCACGTGGCCGAAATGGTGATCGAGCGGGCCAAGCGCCTGGTCGAACTGAAGAAGGACGTCGTGATCCTGCTGGACTCGATCACGCGTCTCGCCCGTGCCTACAACAACGTCGTGCCCTCGTCGGGCAAGGTGCTGACCGGCGGTGTCGACGCCAACGCGCTGCAGCGCCCGAAGCGCTTCCTGGGGGCTGCCCGCAACGTGGAAGAAGGCGGGTCGCTGACCATCATCGCCACCGCGCTGATCGACACCGGTTCGCGCATGGACGAAGTGATCTTCGAAGAGTTCAAGGGCACCGGCAACAGCGAAATCCACCTGGACCGCCGCCTGTACGAAAAGCGCGTGTTCCCCTCGATCCAGCTCAATCGCAGCGGCACCCGCCGCGAGGAATTGCTGCTGGCTCCCGAGATCCTGCAGAAGACCCGCATCCTGCGCCAGTTCATGTACAACATGGACGAGATCGAGGCGATGGAGATGGTCCTGAAGTCGATGAAGGCCACGAAGACCAACGTGGAGTTCTTCGACATGATGCGGCGCGGCGGCTGATCGCCGCCCAGGAGCCTGGGCGCGCCCAGCCTCGCTCCCCTCAGAACGGCCGCAGCCCCAGCGCGGCCCGCAAGCGGTTC
>DATAGN010000614.1:0-5876 GCA_036263715.1 Ramlibacter sp. | reverse complement strand
AGGACCGCCCCGCCCACGGAGCGGGTGACCACCACGAGTCCGGGACCCTGGACGGTGACGGTGACGGCCTCGGCCACCGCGGACAGGTCCAGCAGGTTGTCGAGGCCCTTGCCCGCCTTGACGACCTCGACGTTGGCGATGTTGCCGCCGTTGGCGCCCTTGATCGTGTTCAACCCGACGGCGATTTCGTCGAGCACGCCGTTGGAGGCGAGCTTGATCGTGACGTTGCCCGTGAGGGTGGACATGTCGATCGTGTCGGTGCCCTCGTTGGCGACCTCCACGACCCGGTCCTGCCCGAAGTTGCCGGAGAACAGGTAGACGTCGTTGGCCTTCTTGCCCTGCAGCGTGTCGGCGACGTTGGCAGTCCCCGTCAGCCGGTCGGCCGTGGGAGAGCCGTTGACGTCACCCAGGATGGTGGCCATCAGCCATTCGTACTGGAAGCTGAGCGCGGCGGTCTCCACCTCGCCGAAGCGGGCCTCGAGATCCCAGTCGCCGCCGAGAGCCTGCGAGCCGGTGGCGTCATTGGATGCCGCCACGTCGGCGCCGGTGAGCGCGGCGATGGTTGTCAGCAGCGAAATGCCGCCGTCCACGGCAGCGACGTCACAGCCGTAGAACAGCACGTCGGCGTCGGCGGTCAGGCCCTGCGCCCAGGCAATCAGCTGGTCGGAGAACTGGTCGACATTGGCCGCATCCAGCGAGGTCGCGCCGAACTCCAGGTGCCCCTCGGCGCCGTGCCCCAGCACGTGCAGGGAAGCGACATCGCCGGCGGTTCCCAGCAGCTGGCCGATCTGCGCGATGCCATCCTGCTCCTGGTCCAGCAGGACAACGCTGCTGTCGCTGGGCAACTGCGCAAGGAGCTGCTGCCAGTCGCGCACGGCGGGATCCACCACGATGATGGAACGCGGCCCGGCGTTGGCGGAGGTGACGCGGTAGTCGACGCGCGGCCCGGCCTGCAGCTGCACCAGCGGCGCCGCATAGGCGGGCTCGTCCTGGTGGGTGGCATCGGGAATCGGGATCAGGTCGGCCGAGAGCAGCAGCCTCGGCTCGAGTGCCTCGAACACCATCGAGCGGCGAAACGGGGGTTGGCGCCTGTTGCGTCCTACGACGGCCTGGGAGGCAGTGGAACCAGCAATGCCCTGGGCGGCAGCTTGACCGCGGCCCGTAGATTCAGTGTTTCGCACGTGTGCCTCTTTTTGTGCCGGGCCGGTCCTACACAGGACTTCCCGGATTCCGACAGGCTTGTCAGACGCAGCCTTACAGGCTAACTCACAAAGGTTCACCGCTCTTTACATCGCGACGGACGGCGGTCCTTTTCGGCAGGTGCGCTTCAGGAACTTCTCACGCAGCGCGCCGCCTGGAGCCTTCCAGGCGCCGCTTGGCTCAGCCGTGAAGGCCCTGGCGCTCGAAGCAGCTTCATGGACCGGCCAAAGAAAACGCCACCCGAAGGTGGCGTTTTCACTGATGTTCCTGGTGGGTGATGCAGGGTTTGAACCTGCGACCCCTGCCGTGTGAAGGCAGTGCTCTACCGCTGAGCTAATCACCCTTTTCCCACTGCGGGAAGCCCTCGATTATGCCACAGGCGAAAAGGGCCCCTGACGCCACACTGTCTTGCCGCCGGAGGCCTTGTCCAGCTGTTTCAGCACTTCCTCGTGCGCGGCGGCCTCCTGGTCGCTCGCCACCAGGATGGGCAAGGTGAACTGGCGCAGGTCGACGCGGGTGACGATCGCGCCGATGGTGTTGGCGTCGGCCTCATCGATCAGCAGCGCGTCCTGGCCGCGCGTGAGGTTGATGTAGACGTCCGCCAGCAGTTCGGCGTCGAGCAGCGCGCCGTGCAGCGTGCGGCCGGAGTTGTCCACGCCGAGCCGGTCGCACAGCGCGTCCAGGCTGTTGCGCTTGCCCGGATACATCTCCTTGGCCATCGCCAGCGTGTCCGTCACCTTGCCCACGTGGCCGGTGAAGGGCCTGCGTCCCGCGAGCTCCAGTTCCTTGTTCAGAAAACCGATGTCGAACGCGGCGTTGTGGATGATGATCTCGGCGCCGGCGCAGTACTCCATCAGTTCGTCGGCGATGGCGGCGAACTTGGGCTTGTCGCGCAGGAACTCGTTGCTGATGCCGTGGACCTTGAGCGCGTCCTCGTGCGAGTCGCGCTCGGGGTTCAGGTACCAGTGCTTGTTGCGGCCGGTCAGCTTGCGCGCGACCAGTTCGACGCAGCCGATCTCGATGATCCGGTCGCCCGCTTCTGCGGACAAACCCGTGGTTTCGGTATCGAGGACGATCTGGCGCATCCGCAGGATTATGCTTGAGCGCATGTTCGAGCTCACCGACAAAATCGCTCTCGTCACCGGCGGAAACGGCGGCATCGGACTAGGGATGGCGCGGGGTCTGGGGCGTTGCGGCGCCTCCTTGATCATCGTGGGCCGGAACGCGGAGAAATCCGCAGCGGCGTTGCGTCAACTGCAATCCGAAGGCATCTGCGCCGAGTCGCAGGACTGCGATCTGCGCGACGAAGCGGCGGTGCAGCGGCTGTTCGCCCACGTCGCGGACAAGCATGGCCGCCTCGACATCCTGGTGAACAACGCCGGCAGCACGGTGCGCAAGGCGCCGCAGGACTTCACGCTCGACGAATGGCACCAGGTGATGGACGTGAACCTGACCAGCGCGTTCCTGTGCGCCCGGGCGGCCTATCCGCTGATGGTGAAAGCCGGCGCCGGCAAGGTGATCAACATCGGCTCGATCATGTCCCTGTTCGGGGCGCCCTACGCCCCGGCGTACTGCGCCAGCAAGGGCGGCATCGTGCAGTTCACCAAGTCGCTGGCGCTGGCATGGGCCAAGGACAACATCCAGGCCAACGCGGTGTTGCCCGGGTGGATCGACACGGACCTGACGGTGGGCGCCCGCAACCAGGTTCCGGGGTTGAACGAGCGCGTGCTGGCGCGCACGGCGGCAGGACGGTGGGGGACGCCGGACGACCTCGCGGGCATCGCCGTATTCCTGGCGAGCCGGGCGAGCGACTTCGTCACGGGGACGGCGATTCCGGTGGATGGGGGTTACGCGGCGGCGTGACGCCGATCGTCATTCCCGCGCAGGCGGGAATGTGAGGGATTCAGTGCTTCTCTTTCGCGTGGTTGATCGAGTACTTCGGGATCTCCACCACCAGGTCCTTCTGCTCCAGGATCGCCTGGCACGACAGCCGTGAGTTGGGCTCCAGGCCCCAGGCCCGGTCGAGCAGGTCTTCCTCGTTCTCGTCCATTTCGTTGAGCGACGCGAAGCCCTCGCGCACGATGATGTGGCACGTGGTGCAGGCGCAGCTCATGTCGCAGGCGTGCTCGATCTCGATGCCGTTGTCCAGCAAGGCCTCGCAGATCGAGGTGCCCGCGGGCGCCTTCACTTCGGCGCCGTTCGGCGCGTACTCGGGGTGGGGCAGGATCTTGATGACGGGCATTAGATGGCCTCCAGGTTCTTGCCGGCGAGGGCCTTGCGGATGCCCTCGTTCATGCGTTGCGCGGCAAAGGCTTCCGTGCCCTTGGCCAGCGCCTGGACCGCGGCTTCCACCGTGGCCGCATCCTGGCTGGAAGTCGCGGTCTCCCGCAGCTGGTTCACCAGCGCTTCGATCGCCTGCCGTTCGTGCGCCTGGAGCAGCTGGCCGTCGGCAGCCAGGGCGCTCTGCGTCGCGATGATCATGCGTTCGGCATCTACGCGCGCTTCGGTGAGCGCCCGCGCCTTCATGTCGGCTTCCGCCGTCGTGAAGCTTTCGCGCAGCATGCGGGCGATCTCTTCGTCGGACAGGCCGTAGGACGGCTTGACGTCGATCTGGGCCTCGACACCGCTGCCCTGCTCGCGCGCGGACACGTTCAGCAGGCCGTCCGCGTCGACCGTGAAGGTCACGCGGATGCGCGCCGCGCCCGCCGCCATGGGCGGGATGCCGCGCAGCTCGAAGCGCGCCAGGCTGCGGCAATCGGCGACCAGGTCGCGTTCACCCTGCACGACGTGGATCGCCATCGCCGTCTGGCCGTCCTTGAAGGTCGTGAAGTCCTGCGCCTTGGCAGTGGGGATCGTCTCGTTGCGAGGAACGATGCGCTCGACCAGCCCGCCCATGGTTTCGATGCCGAGCGACAGCGGGATCACGTCCAGCAGCAGCAGTTCACCGTCGGGGTTGTTGCCCGCCAGCTGGTTGGCCTGGATGGCGGCGCCCAGCGCCACGACCTCGTCGGGGTTCAGGTTGGTCAGCGGCTCGCGGCCGAAGAATTCGGCGACGGCGCGGCGAACCTGCGGCATCCGGGTGGAGCCGCCCACCAGCACGACGCCCTGCACTTCGTCCTTCGCCAGCTTGGCATCGCGCAGCGCCTTGCGAACGGCGCCCATGGTGCGGGAGGTCAGGTCGCGTGTTTCCAGTTCGAAGTCGTTGCGCGACACCGTCACCTCCGCTGCCCGCCCGCCCAGGCGCAAGGTCGCGGTCACGGACTCGGCCTCGGACAGCTGCTCCTTCACCTGCCGCGCCAGCATCTTGATCGTCGCCTTCTCCGCCGGCGTTTCCGCCTGCAGGCGCACCTGCTGCAGCAGCCAGTCGGCCAGGCACCGGTCGTAGTCGTCGCCCCCCAGCGCGGAGTCCCCTCCCGTGGAAACGACCTCGAAGACGCCATGCGTCAGTCGCAGGATGGAGATGTCGAAGGTGCCGCCGCCCAGGTCGTACACCGCGTAGACGCCCTCGCTGCCGTTGTCGAGGCCGTAGGCAATGGCCGCGGCCGTGGGTTCGTTGATCAGGCGCAGCACGTGGACGCCGGCCAGCTGCGCCGCGTCCTTGGTGGCCTGGCGCTGCGCATCGTCGAAGTACGCGGGCACCGTGATGACGGCGCCGTACAGGTCGTCGTTGAAGGTGTCCTCGGCCCGGTAGCGCAGCGTGGCCAGGATCTCGGCGCTCACTTCCACCGGCGACTTCACGCCTTCGCGCGTCTGCAGCATCACCATGCCGGGCTGCTCCACGAAGCGGTAAGGCAGCTTCTCGCGGCTGGCGATGTCCGCCAGGCCCCGGCCCATGAAGCGCTTGACCGACGCGATCGTGTTCTCGGGATCCTCGGCCTGCGCCGCCTGCGCTTCGTAGCCGATCTGCCGCCGTCCTTCGCCGAGGTAGCGCACCACGGAAGGCAGGATCGCGCGGCCGTCCGCATCGGGCAGGCATTCGGCCACGCCGTTGCGCACCGAGGCGACCAGCGAATGGGTAGTGCCGAGGTCGATGCCGACCGCGATGCGGCGCTGGTGGGGATCCGGCGAAGCGCCGGGTTCTGAAATCTGCAGCAGGGACATGGCTTCTCTTGGGAGAGCGCTATTGTCCCAGTTGCGCGAGCCGCGCCTCGACGTCCTGCGCAAAGCGCTCGATGAACATGAGGGCTCTCACCTGCTGCGCCGCTGCCGGGGCATCGGCTTCGAGGTCCAGCAGCTGCTGGATGCGCCCCAGCAGCTCGCGGCGGCGCTCCATGACGCGGTCGGACAGGTCGGCGAGCGCCGCTTCGTCCGCGGCCTCGTCGAGCGCCTCGCGCCACTCCATCTGCTCGATCAGGAACTCCGAGGGCATGGCGGTGTTGTTCTCCGCCTCGATCGGGGCGCCGAGCAGCTCGCACAGGTAGGCCGCGCGCTTGAGGGGATCCTTCAGGCGCTGGTAAGCCTCGTTGATGCGCACGGACCACTGCAGGGCGGCGCGCTGGGCGGTGGCGCCCTGCGCGGCAAAGCGGTCCGGGTGTGCTTCGCGCTGCAGTTCCTTCCAGCGCGCGTCGATCTCGGACCGCTCCTGCGCGTAGCGCTGCGGCAGGCCGAAGAGCTCGAAGTCGCTGTAGTGCAGGTTCACCGGGTCAGACGCGGAAAGACTCTCCGCAGCCGCAGCG
>DATAGN010000613.1:0-3253 GCA_036263715.1 Ramlibacter sp. | reverse complement strand
GGGCGAGATCGGCGGGCGCAAGAACGGCGTGCTGATCTCCATGGACGACGGCGAGATCTTCACCTATGCGCTGGGCAAGCTGGAAGACCGCGGCCGCATGTTCGTCAAGGCGAACGACCCGGTGTACGAGGGCAAGATCGTCGGCGTGCACAACCGCGACAACGACCTGGTCGTGAATGCCACGCGCACCAAGCAGCTGACCAACTTCCGCGTGTCCGGCAAGGAAGACGCGATCAAGGTCACGCCGCCGATCGACCTGACGCTGGAGTACGGCGTCGAGTTCATCGAGGACGACGAGCTGGTGGAGATCACGCCGAAGTCGATCCGCCTGCGCAAGCGCTTCCTGAAGGAGCACGAGCGCAAGCGGGCGCTGCGCGAAGCGGCCTGATCGTCACCCCCGCGCAGGCGGGGACGCAAAGAAAAAGCCCCGCACTGCGGGGCTTTTTCTTTGGTGCCGGGGTTAGCGGCGGTGCGGAGGACGGGAACCACCGCCCGGGGGGCCCGGGCGCCGTTCCGGCAGGTGCCGGAACATGATGCGGCCCTTGGTGAGGTCGTACGGCGACAGCTCCAGGGTCACGTCATCACCCGCAATGATGCGGATGCGGTGCTTCTTCATCTTGCCGCCCGTGTAGGCCACGAGTTCGTGACCGTTCTGCAGGACGACGCGGCAGCGGGAATCGGGGAGGATCTCCTCCACGCGCCCACGCATCTCGATCAGTTCTTCCTTGGCCAAGGCGGTGCTCAGTAGGAGCGACGGTTGCCGCCGCCGTTGCCGCCGCCACCGGAGCGCGGCTCCATCGGACGGGCTTCGTTGACCACGAGGCCGCGGCCGCCGTGTTCCTGGCCGTTGACGCCGGCGATGGCGGCTTGCGCCTCGGCGTCATTGCTCATTTCGACGAAGCCGAAGCCCTTCGAGCGGCCGCTGTCGCGGTCCATCATCACTTTGGCGCTGTTGACGGTGCCGAAGGCGCCGAAGGCCTGCTGCATGTCGTCATCGCGGAAGGAATAGGGCAGGTTGCCCACGTAAAGTCTGTTGCCCATGTTGGACTCCATTCAAGAGGAAGGGAAGCGATGGAGCCCGGATGCAATCACAAACTCATGGCATTCATTCGAAAGCGCGAACTGACATCACCGCAGTGCCGCAACGGGCCAATCGCCCGCGCGACCCCCATTATGTTCCGAATCGCGCGATCGTGCCTGCGCGCCTGCAATGCACTTGGGTAACATGCGGCGGCCCGGCGGTTGGCGGGACGCACGAAGAAGAAACAGCAAGTGAAACTTACCCATACCCGGGCCGTGTTCCTCATGGTCGCCGTGACCCTGATGTGGTCCATCGCCGGCGTGATCACGCGCCACCTCGAGCATGCGCGCAGCTTCGAGGTCACCTTCTGGCGCAGCTTCTTCACCGTGCTGTCGCTGCTGGTGATCCTGCCCTTCTTCCAGGGCCGCGTCGTTTTCTCCAAGATCCGCAACGCGCGCTGGCCGCTGTGGGCTTCCGGCGTCTGCTGGAGCGTCATGTTCACCGCGTTCATGGTGGCCCTCACGCTCACCAGCGTGGCCAACGTGCTGGTGACGCTGGCCATCGGCCCCTTCGTCACCGCGCTGATGGCGCGCTTCTTCATCGGCCACCGGATCGCCGCGCGCACCTGGCTGGCGATCGTGGTCGCCGGCGCCGGCATCGCCTACATGTACGGCGCGCAGATCGAAGGCGGCCAGCTCGCCGGCACGCTGGTGGCGCTGTGCGTGCCGCTGGCCGGCGGCATCAATTGGACGGTGACGCAGCGCTCGCACGCGCAGGGCGAGGAGGTCGACCTGGTGCCGGCGGTGCTGGTGGGGGCTGTGATCTCGTCCATCGTGACGCTGCCGCTGGCCATGCCGCTGCGCGCTTCCGCGCACGACATCGGCCTGCTGGCCTTGCTGGGGCTGGTGCAGCTGGCGATCCCGTGCGCGCTGGCGGTCATGTGCGCGCGCGTGCTCAAGGCGCCGGAGATCGCGCTGCTGGCCCTGCTGGAAGTGATCTTCGGCATCGTGCTCGCCTGGGTCGGTGCCAACGAAGTGCCTGGGCCGACGGTGCTGGCGGGCGGCGCGCTGGTGATCGGCGCCCTGGTCTTCAACGAACTGGTGGGGTGGAGGCAGCGGGCATGAGCCATGTCGCAACCGAGGTGCGCGGCAGCGCCGGATTGATCACGCTGGACCGGCCGAAGGCACTGAATGCGCTGTCGCTGGACATGATCCGCGACCTCACCGCGGCGCTGCTGGCGTTCCGGGACGATCCACGCATCGAGCGCGTCGGCGTGCGTGGCATGGGCAAGGAAGGACCGTTCGGCGCCTTTTGCGCGGGCGGCGACATCCGCTTCTTCCACCAGGCGGTGCTGGGCGGCGATCCGCGGCTGGAGGACTTCTTCACGGAGGAATACACGCTCAACCACCTGATCCACGCCTACCCGAAGCCTTACGTGGTCTTCATGGACGGCATCGTGATGGGCGGCGGCATGGGCATCTCCGCCCACGGCAGCGACCACGGCCTGCGCATCGCGACCGAGCGCACGAAGATGGCCATGCCGGAGACGAACATCGGCCTGTTCCCGGACGTAGGCGGCGGCTGGTTCCTGGCGCGCTGCCCGGGCCGCATCGGCGAGTACCTGGCGCTCACCGGGGAGCTGATCACCGGGGCCGATGCCGTGGCGGCTCGGCTGGCCGACGGCGTCCTGCCCTCGACCGAGCTGCCCGCGGTGTGGGACAGCCTGGCCGATGGCGAAGCGTTCGAGCGCGTGCGCGAGGCGCTGCGGCAGGCGCCGGTGGTGACGAGCGCGCTGGCGGCGAGGCGGCCCGACATCGATCGCTTCTTTTCCCTGCCGACGGTGAGCGCGATCGTGGCCGCGCTGGAGGCGGACGCATCCGAGTGGGCCACGCGCACGGCGGGGCTGCTGCGCAAGCGTTCGCCCCTGATGCTGCACGTGACGCTGGAACACCTGCGCCGGGCGCGCCACATGACGCTGGCCGCCGACCTGCGCATGGAGCGCGACATGGTGCGGCACTGCTTCCATTTGCGCCCGGGCAGGGCGAGCGAGACCTTCGAGGGCATTCGCGCGCTGGCCATCGACAAGGACCACGCCCCGAAGTGGAACCCGGCGCGGATCGAGGAGGTGACGCCGGAGATGGTGCAGGCGTTCTTCGCCAGTCCGTGGCCGGGGCATGCGCATCCATTGAGGGGCTTGGGATGAGGAGCGTCGGGGTTCGGCTGCGCGCTCAC
>DATAGN010000612.1:0-19700 GCA_036263715.1 Ramlibacter sp. | reverse complement strand
AGACCTACGCGGCCATCCTCTGCGGCGCCAACATGAACTTCGACCGCCTGCGCTTCGTCGCCGAGCGCGCCGAGGTGGGCGAGGAGCGCGAGGCGCTGTTCGCGGTGACCATCCCGGAGGAGCGCGGCGCCTTCCGGCGGCTGATCGAGTTGATCGGCACGCTGCCCGGCGGCCCGCGCAACGTGACCGAGTTCAACTACCGCATCAGCGACGCGCAGCAGGCGCACGTGTTCGTGGGCCTCACCACGCACGGCAAGGGCGAGTCGGCACGCATTGCCGCCAACTTCACACGACACGGCTTCGAGGCGCTGGACCTCACGCACGACGAACTGGCCAAGGAGCACATCCGCCACATGGTGGGCGGTCCCTCAGGGCTGGCGGAGAACGAGCGCCTGCTGCGTTTCGTGTTCCCGGAGCGGCCCGGCGCCTTGCTGAAGTTCCTCTCCAGCATGCGACCGACCTGGAACATCTCGCTGTTCCACTACCGCAACCAGGGCGCCGACTACGGCCGCACGCTCGTGGGCCTGCAGGTTCCCGCAAGCGACGGCCAGGCCTTCCAGTCCTTCCTGGACACCCTGGGCTATCCGTACTTCGAGGAAACGGGCAACCCGGTCTACCAGCTGTTCCTGCGCACGCCCGCCCACGGCGCCGGCCGCGCTGGGTAGCATCGGCGCATGCCCGACCTGCGTGCGTCCCTGGACCGGTTCGTGCGCCATGTCGCGCTGGCGGTGCAGGCGTCCACGCGCCTGCGCCCCGGCGCGGTGGCCGGGGCGCCGGACGCCGACAGCCTGCGGGCCAGCCTCGCCCACCTGCCCGCCGCCGGCTGGCTGGTCGGCGCAGCGGCGTGCCTGGCCTTCGCGCTGGCGGCGCTGCCGCTGCAAGGAAACCCCTGGGCGGCCGCCGTGGCCGCCGTCGTCGCGACCGTGGTGGCGCTGCTGCTCACGGGTGCCCGCAACGAAGCCGGCCTGCTGCGTGCCTTCGATGCGGCTGGTTCGGGGGCCGGCACCGGCCTGGTGGTCCTGGTGCTGGTGCTCGTGGCACGCATCGTCCTGCTCGCCGCCCTCGCGGCCGCGGCGGAGACGGCGGTGATCGCGGCCCTGTTCGCCGCCCACGTGGTCTCGCGCCTGTCGCCGCTGGCGGTGGCGCACGGGTTGGCTGCGGACGGAGGCGGCTTCGCCACCCTGCGCGTGGCCGCGCTCTGGTGCGTCGTGCCCTTGCTGCTGATGATGCCGGCCGGCGGCGTGGCGTGCGCGCTGCTCGCCCTGGTCGCCGCCGCGGTGGCGTGCTGGGCGATGCTGGCGTTTTGCCGCCGCACCGCCGGCGCCGCGGCCGACCAGGCGGCGGCCGTGCAGCAGGTCAGCGAGCTGGCGTTCCTGTTCGGGGCGGCGCTGGGGGCGTAGGTCTTGTCATCCCCGCGGAGGCGGGATGACGGCCGCTATCTCTTGAAAGGCGGCAGTTCCAGCGTCAGGATCGGCGGTCCGTTCGGCTGCGCCGCCAGGGTCGCCTGCCGGCCGCGCACGGCCAGCAGCACCAGCCCTTCCTCGATCACCGAGCCCACGCGGTAGGGCCGCGCGGGCTTGCCGTCGACGGCGATGACCGCCGCGCCCTGCCCCGAACTCGCGCCGGCGGCCACTCCAACCAGTTGCAGCCGGCTGGCCAGCGTGGGCTGCGGCGCGGCCGCGGTGGCGGAGGCCGTGGCCGTGCCGCCCAGCACCCGGGCGATGGCCACGGGGTCGGCGGCCGCCACCTGCCGCTGCGCCGTCGCGGGCACGCTCGCGGAGCCGCGGCCACCCGTGAGTTGCAGGCCCCAGTACACCGCGCTGGCAGCGGCGAGCGCCCACAGCGCGAAGGTGGCGCCGCGGACGGTCCAGGTGGCCGGGCTCGCAGTCAACATGCGGCGATTATCATTGATGCGATGTTCCCGTCTCCCCTCCCCTCGCTGCGCCGCCGGATCACGCAGGCCGGCTTCACCCTGATCGAGCTCATGGTGGTGCTGGTGATCATCGGCGTGCTCGCCGCGCTGATCGTGCCCAACGTGCTCGATCGCGCCGACGATGCGCGCGGCACCGCCGCCAAGACCGACGTCAACAACCTGATGCAGGCCTTGAAGCTGTACCGGCTGGACAACCAGCGCTACCCCACGGCGGAACAGGGCCTCGCGGCCCTCGTCACCCGCCCCACCGCCGGGCCGAACCCGGTGAACTGGAAGCCTTACCTGGACAAGCTGCCCAACGACCCCTGGGGCCGGCCCTACCAGTACCTCAACCCGGGCGTGAAGGGCGAGATCGACGTCATGTCCTTCGGCGCCGACGGCCAGGCCGGCGGCGAGGGCAAGAATGCCGACATCGGCTCCTGGCAGTAGCGCGCGCCCGAGCTCTCCGGGCCGGCGCGCCGCCGGCTTCACCCTCCTGGAACTGCTGGTGGTGGTGTCCATCATCGCCATCGCTGCGGCCGGCGTTTCCTTCGCGGTGCGCGACTCCGCCGGCCAGCCGCTCGAGCGCGACGCGCAGCGCCTGGCCGCCCTGCTCGATTCCGCCCGCGCCCGCTCGCGCCTGACCGGCCAGCCGGTGCGCTGGGTGGCCACCGACACCGGCTTCCGCTTCGAAGGCCTGCCCAAGGAGGCCCTGCCGCAGGAATGGCTGGCGCCGGACACGCGCGTGCTCGGCCAGCGCGTGCTGCTGCTCGGGCCGGAGCCGGTCATTCCACCGCAGGTGGTGGTGCTGTCCAGCGTCGGGCAGCCGGCGCGCCGCCTGCGCATCGCCACCGACGGCCTGCGGCCGTTCACCGTTTCCGGGGAGCAGCCGTGAGGCGCTCCCAAGGCTTCACGCTGATCGAGGTGCTGGTGTCCCTGGGCATCGTCGCCATCGCGCTGGTGGCCGGCCTGCGGGCGACCGCCGCACTCACGGCCAACGCCCAGCGCCAGTCCGACGTGATGCTGGCGCACATCTGCGCCGAGAACGAACTGGTGCGCCTGCGCCTGTCCAAGCAGATGCCCGCCGTCGGCGATTCGCAGCAGGATTGCGAGCAGGCGGGACAGGTGTTCGTCGTGCGCATGAAGGTGTCGCCCACCCCGAATCCGAGCTTTCACCGCATCGACGCCCAGGTGTTCACCGGCACCTCGCCGATCCTGCGGCTGTCCACCGTGCTGGGGCGCTACTAGATGAAGCGGCGGGCAAGCGGCTTCACCCTGGTCGAACTGCTGGTGTCGCTGTTCGCGCTGGCGGTGCTCGCCGGCCTTAGCTGGCGGGGGCTCGACGGCATGATGCGCGCCCGGCAGGCCACCGAGGCGCGCGCCGACGACGTGCTCACGCTGCAGACGGGCCTGGCGCAGTGGGCGGCCGACCTCGACGCCATCATCGAACTGGCCCCTTCGCCCGCGCTGGAATGGAACGGGCGCGTGCTGCGCCTCACCCGGCGCAGCAGCCTGTCGGCGGGCGAGGGCGTGCACGTGGTCGGCTGGACCCAGCGCGAAGGCCGCTGGCTGCGCTGGGAGTCCCCGGCGGTGGTCACGCGCGGCGAGCTCGACGCCGCCTGGCAGCAGGCGGACCTGTGGGCACGCACCCCCAGCGACGCGATGCGGCGGCAGGAGGTCGCGATCGCGCCGCTGCAGGAGTGGCAGGTCTTCTACTTTCGCAACGACGCCTGGACCAATCCGCAGTCGAGCGACGCCGGCGAGCCGCGCGCGGGCCGCGTCGGCAGCCCCGGCGCTGCGCGGGCCCCGGCCAGCACCCTGCCCGAAGGCGTGCGCCTGGTGCTGCAGTTGCCCCCGGGGCGCGCGATCACCGGCCGCCTGCAGCGCGACTGGGTGCGCGGCGTGGTGGGCGGCAACAGGG
The DNA here is from genome assembly GCA_036263715.1 of Ramlibacter sp. Lineage (GTDB taxonomy): Bacteria > Pseudomonadota > Gammaproteobacteria > Burkholderiales > Burkholderiaceae_C > Ramlibacter. The sequence goes on along the minus strand of DATAGN010000612.1, from coordinate 15,867 downwards.
CATCCTGAGCTCCGTGTTGTTGCGCCGGCGTGACAGATGCGGCGGCGCGGCGGCGAAGGCCCCGCGCTGCGCCGCGCCCTGCGCAAGTGCTCGTTTCAGTACTAGGTTCTAGAACGTCGGCTTCAGCGTAATGCTTTCCGGCGCGGCTGCGCCGTGGGCGCAGTGGAAGGTTTTCGTTCCGGTTTTTGCAAGCTCCTGAAAGGCGGATGGGCGCCTGCGCGAGCCTGCCTTAACTTCTCCGCGCTCATTCACAACGAATGGCAACAGGAGAAGAAGATCATGGCAAAGAAGATTCACTTGCTTGCAGCGGCCGCGATGGCCGTGGTGCTGGCCGCGTGCGGTGGCGGCGGCGACGATTCAGGCACCACCACCACGACGACCGAAACCAGCACGGGCGCTGGCTCCGTCACTCCGGGCGGAAGCACCAACACCGGCGGCACGACCACCGGTGGCGGCACCGCCGTCGCTGCCGCGATCGACAAGTACGTCGGCACCTGGTCGCATTGCGTTCCGGACGGCAACAACCGCTACCTGCTGGACCGCATCACCGTCAGCAAGACCGGTGACAACACCGGCACGCTCACCTACGCCGGCACCTGGTACACCCAGGCGAACTGCACCGGCACGGTGGTCGACCAGGACGGCGGCACCGGCACGGCCACCATCCGCGGCCAGAAGACGGTGGGCGGCGTGTCGGTCGACATGATCGAGTACGCCGAAGTGGGCCAGGGCACCTTCCGCGACATCATGACGGTGCGCGCCGATGGCCGCCTGTACACCGGCGTCGAGCGCGCGGATTCCGAAACCTGCCGCCCGAGCGCCACCGACGACTGCTACCCGACGGCCCTGGCGGCCAGCGGCTTCGTCAAGCAGTAAGCGGCGCCTACAATCCTCCGGGACGGCGCTCCCGGAGGGTTTTTCATTTTGCGTGCAGCACCGGCCGGGCGCCAGCCGCCCCGGCGCATCCCCACCCAGCGAACGGCGCAAGCCGGCGCGGCGCTGCTGGCCGCCATGCTCACCGTCACGCTGGTCGCCACCTTCGCGGCCGCTGCCCTCTGGCAGCAGTGGCGCACGGTGGAAGTCGAAGCGGCCGACCGCTCACGCGTGCAATCGAGCTGGATCCTCACCGGCGCGCAGGACTGGGCGCGGCTGATCCTGCGCGAAGACTTCCGGGCGGGCCAGCAGGACCACCTGGCCGAACCCTGGGCCGTCCCCCTGCAGGAGGCGCGGCTCTCCACCTTCCTGGCCGCCGACCAGAACAACAACGCGGACACCGGCGACGCCGACAATGTGTTCCTCTCCGGCGAGATCCAGGACCTGCAGGCGAAGCTGAACCTCACCACCATGGTGAACGCCGGCGTGCTGCACCCCGAATGGGCGGAGACCTTCCGGCGGCTGTTCGAGGTGCTGGGGCTTCCGTCGCAGGAATACAGCCGCCTGGCCGAGAACATGCGTTTCGCCGCGGACATCAGCATCGACAATCGCAACGCCGCCCGGGCGCCCCTGATGCCGCAGCGGCTGGAGCAGGTGGTCTGGCTGGGCGTGTCGCCCGCGACCGCCGCGGCGCTGGAACCCTACGTGACCGTGCTGCCCACCACCTCCACCATGGTCAACATCAACACGGCGCCGGCAGAAGTGATCTATGCGGTCGGCCAGGCCCTCACGCTCGGCGACGCCAAGCGCATCGTCGCGGAGCGGGAGCAGCGGCACTTCCAGCAGGTGGACGAGGCCGAGCGGCTGCTGCCGCCGTTCGAAGGCCCGGTCCCCGGCAAGCATTTCCACCCTGGCCGGGTCTCGGTCAGCAGCCGCTTTTTCGAGGTGCGCGGGCGCTTGCGCATGGACGACGTGGTCATCGAGGAGCGCTCGATCATGCACCGCGAAGGCCCCCGCGTGCGCACGGTGCAACGCGAACGCGGCGGCTTCGAACCCTTTACACCGCAAGCACCGCGGCGCTGATGCGCGCACCTACAATCCGCCGCAGTCCATGAGCACCCTCATCGTTTCGCTGCCCCTGGAAGACGCCACGAGCGCGACCGAGTGGAGCTATGCGCTCACGGCGGACGGCCGCACGCTGGCCGACCACGGCAAGGCACCCGCGGCCCTGCTGCCCATGCCGCGTGGAACGGGCGCGGAAGTCGTCGCGCTGGTGCCCGTGCAGGCGCTGGCCTGGCACCGCGTGGACCTGCCCAAGGGCATCTCGCCGGGCACCCCGCGCCTGCGTTCGGCGCTCGAAGGGGTGCTGGAAGAACAGCTGCTCGACGAAACCGAGGCGGTGCACCTGGCCCTCGCGCCCGGGGCGCGCGCGGGCGAGACCGCGTGGGTCGCCGTGTGCGGCCGCGCCTGGTTGCGCAATGCGCTGCAACTGCTGGAAAACTCCGGCCGCGCCGCCAGCCGCATCGTCCCCGAATTCGCCCCCGAAGGCACCCCGGCGCTGGTCGTGATCGGCGAACCCGAACAGGCGCTGGCCGTGGCGAGCAGCGAGGAAGGCGTGCTGCTCCTGCCCCTGACCTCCGGCGCGCTGTCCCTGCTGCGGCCACTGCCCGAAGACGCACCGCGCCTGGCAGAACCGGCGGTCGCCGGCCTCGCGGAACAGTTGCTGCAGCAGAAGCTGACCATCCAGCAGGCACCGCAACGCTGGCTGCAGGCCGCCCGCACCCGCTGGGACCTGGCGCAGTTCGACCTGGCGAGCTCCTCGCGCGCCCGCGCGCTGAAGAAGCTGGCCACGGGCTGGGCCGAGGTGCTGCATGGCGCACCCTGGCGGCCGGCGCGCTGGGCCGCCGTGAGCCTGGTCGTGGTGAACCTGGTCGGCCTGAACGCGTGGGCCTGGAAGGAACGCGCGAGCCTGGAAGACAAGCGCACCGCCGTGCGGCAGGTGCTGCGCGACACCTTTCCCAACGTGCGGGTCATCGTCGATGCGCCGGTGCAGATGGAACGCGAAGTCGCGGCCCTGCGTCAGCAGACCGGCATGCCCTCGGCCCGCGACATCGACGCGCTGCTGATGGCCCTGGCCTCCGCGCTGCCCTCCGGCCGCGCCCCCGCCACGCTGGAATACGGCGGCGGCCAGCTGCGCGCCGGCGGCCTGGGCCTGTCCCCGGATGAATTCCGCGGCGTCGCCGGCCACCTGAAGACGCTGGGTTATGCCGCCAGCACGGAAGGTACCGTGCTGGTCGTGGCGGCGGAGGACGTGCGATGAACGCGCAGCAATTGCGCGCCCGCTGGGCCGGCCTCGCCCCGCGCGAGCGGATGCTGGTGGGCTCGGCCCTGGCGCTGGTCACCCTGGCGCTGGTGTGGTGGCTCGCACTCGCCCCCGCCATCGCCACCTTGCGCTCCGCACCCATGCAGCACCGCAGCCTGGACGCGCAGCTGCAGCACATGCGCCGGCTGCAGGTGCAGGCCAAGGCGATGCAGTCGCAGCCGCGCCAAGGGCCCGACGAGGCGATGAAGCAGCTGGAGGCCACCATCCGCCAGCAGCTCGGCGTCAGCGCGCGCTACGCCATCGCCGGCGAGCGCGTCACCATCACGCTGGCCAACACGCCGGCGCCATCGCTCGCGCAGTGGCTCACGCAGGTGCGCACCAACGCGCGGGCGATCCCCGGCGAAGCCAAGCTCACGCGCAACGCCACCGGCGGCTGGGACGGCACGCTGGTGCTGACCCTGCCCCCGCGCTGATCCGGCACCGCATGGCCACCCGAGCGCCGCGCGTCGCCCGAGAAGTGCCCTGGCCGTGGGCCTTCACGGGTGCGCTCCTGGGCATCCTGTCGGCCCTGGTCGTGTTCGCGCCGGCGCGCTGGCTCGCGGGCGCGGTCGAACGCGCCAGCAAGGGCCAGGTGGTGCTGGCCGACCCGCGCGGCACCGTCTGGGAAGGCTCGGCGCAGCTGGTGCTGACCGGCGGGCGCGGCAGCACCGATGCCGCCGCCCTGCCCGGGCGCCTGGCGTGGGAGCTCGCGCCGCGCCTCGATGGCGTGCTCGCCCGCGTGCGTTCCGAATGCTGCACCCCCCGCCCCGTGGAGGTGCGCGCCCGCTGGCGCCGCGGCGGCATGGGCGTGCTGGTGGGCGACGGCGTTTCGCAGTGGCCGGCCAGCGTGCTCTCGGGCCTGGGCACGCCCTGGAACACCATGCAGATCGACGGTGAAGTACGGCTGTCCACGCAAGGCCTTTCAGTAGAATGGGCCGAGGGTCGCCCGGTGATCGCCGGGCGGGCCGAGTTGGTCGCGTCGCGCGTCGCATCGCGCCTGTCTACCCTGAGGCCCATGGGCAGCTACCGCATCACCTTGCAAGGGGGCACGCCGGCCACGCTGCGGCTGGAGACCCTGGAGGGCAGCCTGCAGCTGTCCGGCACCGGCCAGTGGGTGGGCCAGCGGCTGCATTTCCGCGGGGAAGCCAGCGCCACCCCCGAGCGCGAAGGCGCGCTCGCCAACCTCCTGAACATCATCGGGCGCCGCAGCGGCTCGCGCTCCATCATCTCGATCGGCTGACAATCGCATGAATTACCGCCTAGCCGCCGCCTCCCTGGCCCTCGCCGTCCTGTTCGGCGCGGCGCCGCTTTCCGCGTGGGCCCAGCGCGCCAACGAACCGGTGACGCTGAACTTCGTCAACGCGGAGATCGACGCGGTGGCGCGCACCATGGCCGCCATCACCGGCCGCAACATCGTGGTGGACCCGCGCGTGAAGGGCACCATCAACCTGTCGACGGACCGGCCGGTCACGCCGGCGGCCGCCTTCAACCAGTTCGTGGTGACGCTGCGGCTTTCGGGCTACACCGTCGTTGAGTCCGGCGGCCTGTGGAAGGTGGTGCCGGAAGCCGAGGCCAAGCTGCAAGGCGGCGCGGTCAGCGTCGACGGCACGGCCACGGGCAGCCAGATCGTCACGCAGATCTTCCGCCTCAATTTCGAGAACGCGGCCAACCTGGTGCCGATCCTGCGGCCGCTGATCAGCCCCAACAACACGATCAACGTGAACCCGGGCACCAACGCGCTGGTGATCACGGACTACGCGGACAACCTGCAGCGCCTGGGCCGCATCATCGCGGCGCTCGACGTGTCGAACGCCACCGACGTGGAGGTGATCAACCTGCGGCATGCGATCGCCGTGGACCTGGCGCCCATCGTGCAGCGGCTGGCCGATGCCTCCGGGGCCGGCGGCGCGACCGGCGCCGCACCGGCGGGCCAGGGCCAGAGCGACACGTCGTTCCGCACCACGGTGATCGCCGAAGCGCGCAGCAACTCGCTGATCGTGCGCACCGCGAATCCCGCGCGCATGAACCTCGTGCGCTCGATCATCGCGCGCCTGGACGTGCCGGGCGCCACCGGCGGCGCCGGCAACATCCACGTGGTCTACCTGCGCAACGCCGACGCGACCAAGCTGGCCGTGGTGCTGCGCGCCGCCCTCGCCAGCATGAACGCCACCGGCGGACCCGGCGGCATATCGGTGATCGGCAGCTCGCCGGCCACCTCGCCGGTGACCACCAGCGGCCTGAGCGGCGCCGGCAGCGGCACCGGCACCAGCGCGGCCAACGCGCCGATCACGCCCTCGGCGCAGCCCTCCACCGGCGGCCAGGTGCAGGCGGATCCGGCGACCAACTCCCTGATCATCACGGCGCCCGAGCCGCAGTACCGGCAGCTGCGCGCGGTGATCGACCAGCTCGATGGCCGCCGCGCGCAGGTGCTGGTGGAAAGCATGATCGTCGAGGTCAACGCCGACAAGGCCGCGGAGTTCGGCATCCAGTGGCAGAACATCCTGGGCACCACCAACAGCAGCGTGGTCGGCTTCCTGGGCAGCAACTTCACGGTAGGCGGCACCAACATCATCCAGCAGGCGCTGGCCGGCGCGACGCTCAGCGGCGGTGGCGCGCCCACCCTGCCCTCGCCCGGCTTCAACATCGGCGCGGCGCGCAACATCAACGGCACCTACGTGCTCGGCCTGCTGGCGCGCTTCTTCGAGAACAGCGGCGACGGCAACGTGCTGTCCACGCCCAACCTGCTGACGCTGGACAACGAGGAAGCCAAGATCGTCATCGGCCAGAACGTGCCCTTCGTCACCGGCCAGTTCACCAACACCGGCGCGAGCAGCAACACGGTCAACCCGTTCCAGACCATCGAGCGCAAGGACGTGGGCCTCACCCTGCGCGTGAAGCCGCAGATCAACGAGAACGGCACGGTGCGCCTGACGATCTACCAGGAGACGTCCAACGTGCAGCCCGGCACCGAGAACGCGCTCAACGGCCCCACCACCAACAAGCGCACGATCGAGTCGAACGTGCTGGTGGACGACGGCCAGATCGTGGTGCTCGGCGGCCTGCTGCAGGACCAGTATTCGGGCAACCAGCAGAAGATCCCCGGCGTGGGCGACGTGCCGGTGTTCGGCAACCTGTTCCGCACCGAAACCCGTGCGCGCAGCAAGACCAACCTGATGGTGTTCCTGCGGCCCGTGGTGGTGCGCGATTCGGCGCAGACCGAGGCGCTCTCGATCGACCGCTACGACCTGATGCGCACCAAGCAGCAGAACGCGCAGCCCACGCCCAGCGCGGTGCTGCGCGGCGTCGAAGGCGCGCCGATCCTGCCGGAGCCCGCCGTTGCGCCTTCGAACCTCAATACCAGCCGGCCGCTCTTCCCGGCACCGGCCACCACCGCACCGAGCGCCCGCTGACCGCCATGCGTTACCCGCTTCCCTACGGATTCGCGCGCACCCAGCAGCTGCTGCTGGAAGACGACGGCGAGCAGCTGGTGCTGTGGCACGCGGGCGCGCCCTCGCCCACCTGGAGCGAGGTGATGCGCAAGTTCCCCGTGCGCACCCTGCAGCAGCTGGACGCCGGCGCCCTGGCGCAGCGCATCAGCGCCGCCTACGCGCAGGGTGAATCCAGCGCGGCCACGGTCGTCAGCGAGGTGCAGAACGACGCGGACCTCACCCGCATGATGCAGGAGCTGCCGGCGGTGGAAGACCTGCTGGAAGCCAGCGACGACGCGCCGATCATCCGCATGCTCAACGCGCTGCTGACGCAGGCCGCGCGCGACGGCGCCAGCGACATCCACATCGAACCCTACGAACGGCATTCGTCGGTGCGCTTCCGCGTCGACGGCGCGCTGCGCGAGGTCGTGCAGCCCAATCGCGCGCTGCACGCCGCGTTGATCTCGCGCCTGAAGATCATGGCGGAGCTGGACATCTCGGAAAAACGCCTGCCGCAGGACGGACGCATCTCGCTGCGCATCGGCACGCGCGCGGTGGACGTGCGCGTGTCCACGCTGCCCAGCGCGCACGGCGAGCGCGCCGTGCTGCGCCTGCTGGACAAGAGCGAGAGTCGCATTTCGCTGGAATCGGTCGGCATGACCGGCCACACGCTCGAGCGCTTTCTGTCGCTGCTCGAGCAGCCGCACGGGATCATCCTCGTCACCGGGCCGACCGGCTCGGGCAAGACGACCACGCTGTATGCAGGGCTGTCCCGGCTGGACTCGAGCACCAGCAACATCATGACGGTGGAGGACCCGATCGAATACGAGCTGCCCGGCATCGGGCAGACGCAGGTGAACGCCAAGATCGACCTCGACTTCGCCAAGGCCCTGCGCGCGATCCTGCGCCAGGACCCGGACGTGATCATGATCGGGGAGATCCGCGATTACGAAACCGCGCAGATCGCGATCCAGGCCTCGCTGACCGGCCACCTGGTGCTGGCCACGCTGCACACGAACGATGCGCCCAGTGCGGTCACGCGCCTGACCGACATGGGCGTGGAACCCTTCCTCCTGAGTTCATCGCTGCTGGGCGTGCTGGCGCAGCGCCTGGTGCGCAAGCTGTGCGAGTACTGCAAGGTGGAGGTGGAGAACCAGCAGCGTGGTTGCCAGCATTGCGGCTACACCGGCTACCACGGGCGCACGGGCATCTTCGAATTGATGGTGGCCGACGAGCGCATCCGCGCGCAGATCCACAACAAGACGAGCGAGGCGGACATCCGGGCGGCGGCGCTCGCATCGGGCATGCGCCTGATGCGCGACGACGGCGAGCGGCTGGTGCGCGAGGGGATCACCTCGCGGGAAGAAGTGTTGCGCGTGACGCGCGATTAGCAGTGTTGGGGTAGCGCGTTGCGCAACCCAACCTACGAAACCCGTTCCTTGCGTGCGCGCTCGGGTGGGTTACGCGGCTCCGGCTCGCGGACAGGGTGCTGCGGCCCACGCTCTTCCTCGATCGGCGGCACCTTCGGTTGTTGCGGTTGCTGCTGTTGCTGCGCCTGCGGCTTCGCCGGCGGCATCGGCTTGAACTTCGCCTTGAACATGACCATGGCAGCGTCCTCAGTCCGTTTGCCGGACGCCGCCGCCCTGGATCGGCTTCTCGTCCGTGGTCTTCTGGGGCACGAGTTCGCGCGCATCGTCGTCCGCTTGCGGCTGGGGCTGCGGAATGGTTCCGCGCTCGGGCTGCGGGTGCGCGAGCCCGTGGTCGATGGGGGTGCGATCTTCAGGCATGGGACCACTCCTTTGCCTGCATCATCCCGCCGGGCTGCGCACAGGCGCCTAGGCCTCATGCGCGGCGGTGCCTAGGCCCCGCCCGCTGGCGGGTGTCAGCACCTGACTACAGCCTGGCTCAGCAACCCAGCTGGTCCGCCAGGTCCAGCAGATCACGGCTGTGCAGGTCGTTGTCGGGTCGCGGACTTACGTCTTTCGGCCGTCCGGCGCCGAACTCCAGCGGGCGTTCGACGTAGGCGGTGCGCAGGCCGCAGGCGCGCGCGCCGGCCAGGTCGTCGTGGTGCGCCGCGACCAGCATCACGCGGGAGGGCTCGACATCGAACACCTTCGCGACGCCGAGATACGTGCGTGGGTCGGGCTTGTACGCGCGGAACACCTCGGCCGACAGCACGCAGTCCCAGGGCAACCCGGCCCGCTTGGCCATGCGCGTGAGCAGGCCGATGTTGCCGTTCGACAGGCTGCACAGGATGTACTTGCGTTTCAGGCGCTGCAGGCCCGCGACGGCGTCCGGCCAGGCGTCCAGCCGGTGCCAGGCGCGATTGAGGTGCGCACGCGCGGGCTCGTCGAGGTGCTGCAGACCGAACTGCGACAGGATCTCGTCGAGGATCATCCGGTGCAGGTCATCGATCAGGGTCCAGCCGAGTTCACCGGACATCACCCGCTGCATCGCGGGCTTGTAGCCGGCGCGCCAGGCGAGCGCGAACGCGCTGCCATCGACTTGCGGATGCAGCGCCTGCACCTCGCGCGCGATGCTGCCGTGCCAGTCGACGACGGTGCCGAAGATGTCGAACGCGAGGACTTCGACCGAGCCGGCGTCGGACCATGCGGTCATCGCGCCACTCAGTCGATCTGGATCTTCAGGTCGCGGATCAGCCCGCCCCAGGTGCGCGCATCGCCTTCCGCGCGCCGCTGGATGTCCGCGGGCGTGCCCGGGATGGGGAACAGGAACTGGTCGACCAGCTTCTGCTTCATCACCGGATCCGCGAGGAAGGCGTTGACGGAAGCAGCCAGGCGTTGCGTGACGCGCGCGTCCATCTTCGCGGGGCCCACCAGGGCGTACCAGCCGGGCAAGGCGGGGATGTTCGGCGCCAGTTCCTTGAGCAGCGGCAGCTCGGGCAGTTGCGGCGAGCGCGCGTCCCCCGACTGCGCGAGGCCCACCACCTTGCCGGCCTTGATCTGCGCCAGGCCGGTGGCGGTGGTCACGGTCATCACGTCGGCCTCGCCGGAGACCACGGCCATCAACGCCGGGCCGGAGCTCTTGTACGGGATGTGGCGCAGCTTCATGCCCGAACGCAGCGCGATCATTTCCGAATAGAGGTGCGTCGAGTTGCCCAGGCCGGCGCTGGCGAAGGTGACGCCTTCGGGCTGCGCCTTCGCCTTGGTGACGAGGTCGTTCCACGACTTGATGCCGCTGTTGGTGCTGGCGACCAGCACGAAGCCGGCGTCCGCGACCGGCGCGACGAAGGTGAAGTCCTTCAGCGGGTCGTAGGGCACGTTCTTGTAGAGGAACTGGTTGAAGCTCACCAGCGACACGCTCGTGAGCAGCACGGTGTACCCGTCCGCCGGCTCGCGCTGCACCGCCTGCGAAGCGATGATGCCGTTGGCGCCGGCGCGGTTGTCGACCACCACCGACTGCTTGAGGTCGCGCGCCATGAACTCGGCCAGCATGCGGCCCACGAGGTCGGCGCCTGAACCGGGGGCCTGCGGGATCACCAGCTTGATCGGACGCGAGGGGAAGTCCTGCGCGGCGGCCAGGCCGCAGGTGGATGACAGGACGACGGAGGCCAGCGAGCCGAGGAGAACGCGACGCGTGGAGCGCATGGTGGGAAATCCTTCCGGGAGCGGTACGACACGGCTGGCACAATGCCCGCCGCCATCCAGTTTAAGCGGCGCCCGCTGCAGAGAAGCCATGTCCGACCGCGACCAGCCCGGCCCAGCCTGGCGCATCCCCCCTTCCGAGTACCTGAAGAAGAGGCCGGCGACGCACGCCATCGGCGCGCCCTCTTCCTGCTACGTGGCCATGCGCGACGGCGTGCGGCTCGCGGTCGACATGTACCTGCCCGAAGGTGCGCCGCAGCGCGTGCCCACGATCGTGGTGCTCACGCCGTACTACCGCCGCTTCCAGGTCACCGGGCCCGGCGCCGAGCCTTCGCCGAACATCGCGATCTACCGGGACTTCTTCGTGCCACGCGGCTATGCGCTGGTGACGGTGGACGTGCGCGGCTGCGGCGCGAGCTTCGGCACGCGCGACTGCTTCCGCTCGCCACGCGAGCGCGAGGACCACCGCGAGATCGCCGACTGGATCGTCGCGCAGCCCTGGTCCGACGGCGTGATCGGCTCCACCGGCATCTCGTACCTGGGCGCCGCCGCGTGCTTCCTCGCGAGCACGGGGCATCCGGCGGTCAAGGCCGTCGCGCCGCTCTTCGCGGTGCAGGACACCTACAGCGACCACGTGTTCCCCGGCGGCATCAAGTGCAGCACGGTGACCGAGAACTACGACGAGCTGGTGCAGGCGCTCGACCTGGACCTGCGCGAGAAACTCGCGCCGTACCCGTACTTCAACGACAGGCGCTACGCCGGCCCGCAACCGGTGGACGAGGACGCCGACGGCGCGCTGCGCGCCGCCGCCATCGAGCAGCACAAGGACAGCTTCCGCATGCGCGACATCGCGCCGGAGTTCGCGTTCCGCGAAGAGGCGGCCTCGCACGATCCCGACATGCACAGCGGCGCCTTCAGCCCCTACTGGTACCTCGCGCAGGTGCCGGGGAAGGTGAACATCTACTCCGTGTCGGGCTGGTACGACGGCAGCGCCTTCGCCAACGGGTCGATCGCGCGCTTCCTGAGCAACCCCGGTGCCGACAACCGCCTGCTGCTCGGCCCCTGGGACCACGGCGCGCGCACCAACGGCTCGCCATTCCGAGGGGGCGGACCGCAACCCGAATTCCCCATCCTCGGCGAGGTGCTGCGCTTCTTCGACGAGCACCTGGCCGGGATGGACACCGGCATCCGCGACGAAGCGCCGGTGCACTTCCACACCGTGCGCAGCGAGCAGTGGCAGGCCGCCGCCGCCTGGCCGCCGCATCCGGCGAGCACGCGCCTGTATTTCGCGGACCAGGGCGCGCTGGCGCCCGCTGCGCCGCGGGCGTCGACGACAGCGCAGTACAAGGCGAGTTTCGCCATCGGCACCGGCAGGAACAGCCGTTTCGAGCGCCTGGGCGCGCTGCCGGTGGTGGACTACTACAAGGACTGGAACGGTCGCGAAGAGCGCATGCTCACCTTCGCGACCGCGCCCTTCGATCGCGAGACGGAGCTGTCCGGCCACGCGACCGTGCAGCTGCACGTGTCCACCTCGGAGTACGACGCCAGCGTCTTCGTGTACCTGTCCGAGGTGGATGCGCAGGGCCGCTCCTGGTACATCACCGAAGGGTCGCTGCGCCTGCTGCACCGCGCCGAGGCGCAGCCGCCGGCGAGCTACCGCGCGACCTGGCCGTACCGGAGCTTCCGCCGCGAGCACGCGAAGCACATGCAACCGGGCGTGCCGGAGACCTTGCGCTTCGCGCTCCTGCCCGTGTCTTGGACCTTGCAGGCCGGCAGCCGCCTGCGCGTTGCGATCGCCGGCACCGACGCCGACCACTTCGCGCAGGTGCCGCACGGGCGCCCGCCGATGCTGGGCTTCACGCTCGGTGGCGCGGACGCCTGCTGGATCGACCTGCCGCTGCGGGCCTGATCAGCGCTCGTCCTGGTCGTAGCGCGAGCCGCAGAACACCACTTCCATGGCGCCGCTGGGGGTGCGGCGCACCTCGAAGTCGTCCAGCGGTCGCTGGGGCTGGCGCCTGGTCTCGCGCTGCTCGCCGGGCTGGGCGGATGCGCCGGGTTTCGGTTCGCGGTCTGCGGAATTCATCTTGCGGGCCTCCCATGCTTGCTTTGCGGCCACAGTAGCTCGGCACCGCGTGACGAGTTGTCAGCAAAGAGCGCTAGTGCGCGGAGGGCCCAGGCTTCGCGCCGCGGTCGCGCAGGCCGTTCCAGAGTCCCGCAGCACCGATCACCCCGGCGACTGCGAAGAACAGGCCCACGTAGGGATTGAAGATCTTGCGGCGCAGTGTGCGCCAGAAGTGCACCACGCGCGCCTTCTTCGGGCCTGCGTCGGCGACGCCGGCGCCCAGCGCCAGCGGGGCGAGCAGGAAGAGGCGGCGACGCAGGGGCATGGGCGCATCGTGCCACCGACGCGGTCCCGTGTGTGCCCGCCGACGAAAAGCCTGCTCGAACGGGTTGTCAGTCGGGCAACTGGCGCACGGGAAGCAGGGATTGCCCGGCAAAGGCGGGGCACCCCGACATCTGCACCGGCGAAGGCGAAGATGTCGAAAGTGCCTCGCTTCGATGGTGAGGCATGACCAGGCCGGGGCCCTCCATGGCCTCGACCTGGATGAAGGGCGGGTTCGCCACGACGTTGCCGAAGATCGTTGCGAACGCCACGTCCGCCGCATCCCGGCCGGTGCCGAAACGCAGGAACCCCATGGGAATGCCCGTCCCGGACGCATCGAACAGGTACCACCGGTCGCCCAGGTAAGCCTCGACATACGCGTGAAAGTCGGGAGGCCCCAGCGCTGGATCCGCGCCGTAGTCGGTGCCGGTGGCGATGCGCGCGGGAATGTTCAGGGCGCGGCACAGCGCCAGCATCAGGTGCGTGAAGTCGCGACACACGCCGACCTGCTCCAGCAGCGTGTCGATGGCCGACGTGCTGGAGTTGCTGGTGTTCGAGGTGAACGTGACGTTCTGCTGCACCCAGTGCTGGATCGCAAGCACCCGGCTGTAACCCGGCCACAACTGACCGAAGTTGCGGAACGCCACCTTCATCAGCCTGTCCGACTGGCAGTACCGGCTGGGGTAGACGTAGGGAAGGACCTCCAGCGGCAGGCAGCGGACCGGCACTTCGTTCAGCGTGGCGGGGTCGGCCAGGTGGTGCTGGATGCCCACCGTGGCGATGTACGTCACGCGCAGCGGGCCGGGGTTCGCATGCAGGCGCATGAAGCGCGTGGCCGTTGCCGCGTCGGTGGCAAGGTCCGGGACCAGCGGCTGGCTCAGGAGCAGCTCTTCGCGCTCCACCGTCTGGTGGGCTGTCTGCGCCGCGTGGACGTTGAAGATGAAGTCCGCACCCGCAGGGTCCCGGATGTCATAGGCGAGTTCGAGACGAAGCTGGAGACGGACCATGTCAAGACTGTGTTCTCGTGACAGCGCCACGAACGCGAGGCGGCTCGCAGGACAGATGCCGCGAGATCAGCTCGCCGGGCATCGAGACTCGCTCTCGCAACCAGAATACCGCACTTCTTGCGCGCCCTGCCACCGCGTCATGGCGTCGCTCGGCGCGGCATCGACCGTCTTCAGCCCTGGCCCTGCGACTGTTGCTGCTCGCCGTCGCGGCTGTATTGATGCCGTGCATCTTCGTTCGAGCGGCGGTCGGGCTCCTTGTCCTTGCATTGGTCGTCGTCGCTGATGTGATGCCAAAGGCTCGTGGTCCCCTCGCCAGAGCGCTGGCCCTGGGGTTGTGATCCGGACATGTTGCTACTCCACTGTCGCTTCTGCTTGAGCAGCGAGTGTCGGCATTTCGCGCTTGTTCATCGGTACGGTGGACGACCCACGTGCGGTTTTTTCGGCCCGGTGGACGTGCGGGTCGACGGCAAGGCAGAGCCAGCACCCGGGTACATCCCCTAAACTGGCGGCCATGCCGGTGTCTCCTGCTTCGCAAGCATCCCAGCCGTGAGCCAACAGGCTGCTCCCCACCCGCGCCAAAACCACCTCCTGGCCGCCTTGTCACCGCAGGTGCAGGAGCGCCTGTTCCCCTACCTGGAGCTTGCGGAACTGCCCTTGCGCGCGCTGATGTACGAATCCGGTCGCCCGATGCGGCACGTGTACTTCCCCACGGACTCCATCATCTCCATGCAGTACCTGATGGAGAACGGGGCCTCGACGGCGATCTCGGTGGTGGGCAACGAAGGCCTGCTGGGAATCACCTTGTACCTGGGGGGAGAGAGCACGCCTTCGCGCTCGCTGGTGCAGAGTGCCGGGCACGCGTACCGCCTGCCGAGGGCACGCGTGAAGGAGGAGTTCGACCGCCACGGCGAACTGCTGCTCCTCATGCTTCGCTACACGCAGGCCCTGATCACGCAGGTGGCGCAAACGGCCGTCTGCAACCGGCACCACACCATCGACCAACAGCTTTGCCGGTGGCTGCTGCTCTCGATGGACCGCCTGGCCGGCAGCCGGCTGACGATGACGCAGGAGTTCATCGCGAACATGATCGGCGTGCGGCGCTCGAGCGTCACCGTGGCGGCGTCCAACCTGGAACGGCAGGGCGTGATCTCCTACGAGCGCGGCCTGATCACGGTGCTGGACCGGCCCCGCCTGGAATCCCATAGCTGTGAGTGCTATCGGGTGGTGAAGAAGGAGACCGACCTGTTGCTCCACTACCTGCCGCAGCGGCAGATGATCCGCAACGCCGGGGATGTGCCGACGGTGACGCTTCCGATGGGCTAGTGTTCGCGCGGGAAGTGCTTGCGGGCGCGCGTGGGTTTGGTGACCTGGTTGAAGTTCACCGTCACCATTCGACAAGTGCGATCCTCAAACCGCTAGCAAGTTGCCAGCTCCAGGTTCTCTGATACTGCCTCGACAGACATCGTCGGCAGGTCATTCTTGTTGAGGTTGGCGCTGCTGTTCGGCAATGCTGCGTGCGTTCTTGTCTTCCTCGGACGCCCTCTTCTGCTGGATATCTCGCTGCAGATGATCCCAGACGCTCTGAGAGCCTTCGCCAGAACGCTGGCCTGCCTGATTGGACTGATCAGTTGTTTGTTGCATCGTGATCCTGCGACCTGCACGACTGTCCTTTTCAGTCGCGTAAGTTAAATCTTACAAAGAGGCGCAGGCGCCGATGCCACCAACTCCGCCCATCTGAATGGCCGCGGTGAAAGCGTGATTTTATCCCGGGTTTGTTTCATGCATTGGACTGAGGCATGCGGTTCATGCCCATGCCGGCCGACTGCACTGCGTCAATGCGGTGCATCGACGCTCATGAACCCGTCGTACTCTTTCCGGACAACGCCGTAGCAAGGACACGAGCAGGCTTCGAGACCTTCCCTGTCCAGGATTGTCACTTTGCCGCGCGTATATCTGATCAACGCGCGGCTCCGCAGCGCGGTGCATGCCTCGTTCACGGTCGCCCGCCGTTCACCCAGCATGTGGCCGAGGAACTCCTGGGTCAGCGCGAACGTATCGCTGTTCACCCTGTCATGGGTCATCAGCAACCAGCGAGCGCATCGTTGCTCCGCCGAGTGGACGCGATTGCATGCGGCACCTTGCGAAACCTGCACATAGAAGGCGTGCGCATAGCGAAGCAGGATGCGCGTGAAATCCGAATGTGCGTTCG
>DATAGN010000611.1:0-12433 GCA_036263715.1 Ramlibacter sp. | reverse complement strand
TGGGTTCGCGCGAGCGACCCCAACACTCCCGCCAATCACCCGCGATGATGCCGACCGTGGCCGCCCTTGCCGCCCATGAAGCGGCCGCTCTCCGCATCGAAGGTCCTCTTCTGCTCGGCCGACAGCGTCGCGTAGAAGTTCTTCGTGGCGTCCATGCGGCGGTCCATCGCGGCGTTGCGCTGGGCGCGCAGGGCGCGCAGGGCGTCGATGCGCTCCGGCGTGGTCATGCGTTCGAATTGCGCACGGTCCGGGCGCTGGCGCTCGCCCGGCTTCATGGCGTTGGCCCACGTGTTCCAAGCGTTTTCCTGGGCGCCGGTGATCTGCAGCTTCTGCTTCAGTTCGGCCAGGCGCTGGGCACGGCGCTGTTCGCGCTGGGCACGGAACTGCTCCATGCGGGCCGGGTCCATGCGGCCGTGGTCGCCGCGCATCTGGTGCTGGCCGGGGCCGCCTGCGGGTGGCATTTGCGGCTGGGCCTGGGCGATCGCGCCGAAGCCGGCGGCCGCCAGCAGCGTGGCGGCGAGGAGGTGGCGGTGTTTCATTTCATGTCCTTTCGAGTGGCGGACCGTCATTCCGGATCCGTTGCCCTGCAGTCTGCGCAGGCTGTGTAAGCCGTCCATCGAGCGAAGGTTGCCGCGGTGTAAAGATCAGCTTCACTTCGCGCTACATGCTGGGTCGAAACGGTCCTACGGCAAGCGTCCACGTGCAGCGACGCACGCCACGGACGGGCAGCACCACAGTGAGCCATCCCAAACATCGCATCGCAGGAGTGACCATGAACTACCAGAATTTCGTGCGAGCCGCCGCCGGGGTGCTGGCAGGTGCCGCACTCGCCTCCGGCGCTGCTTTCGCGCAGGGCTCGCAGCCCGCGCCTATCACGATGACCGACACGGCCCCGTCGCCCGCATCGGAGCGCAACAGCCTCGGCGCCGTGATCATGATGGACCAGCCGGTGCTGGCGCAGCGCGAAGCCATGCTGGCCGCGCAGGAGCGTACCGCGGTGGACACGCGCGCGCTCGGCGCCGGGCCCTCGCGCATCCTGCGCAATGCGCAGACGCCCGAAGCGCAGGACATCCAGCGCGCCTTCGAGGAAGCCGAGCGCCGTCGCGGCAGCCGCTAAGCGCAGGCCGCATCAGCGCGCCAGCTCCTCGAGGATCGGGCACTCCGGTCGCTCGTCGCCCTGGCAGCAGTGGATCAGGTGCTGCAGCGTGCGCTGCATCTCCTGCATTGCTGCGATCCGGCGTGCGAGGTCCTGCGCGTGCCTTTCCGCGACCTTCCGCACGTTGCCGCTGGCGCGGCGCCGGTTCTGCCACAGGCCCACCAGCTGGCCGATCTCCTCCATCGAGAAGCCGAGGTCGCGCGCGCGCTTGATGAAGCGCAAGGTGTGCACGTCGCTCTCTGCGTACTGGCGGTAGCCGCTGTCCGTGCGCGCAACGTGCGGCAGCAGCCCGAGGCTTTCGTAGTGCCGCACCATCTTGGCGGACACGCCGGACAGCCGTGCCGCCTCCCCGATGTTGACCGGCCAGCTCACGTTGCGACCCGGTAGCCCTCTTCCTCGATCGCGCGCGCGATCGCACCGGCGTCCTGCTGCGACTGCACTTCGACCTGGCCACTGGCGAGGTCGACCTTCACCTGCGCCTGGGGATCCACGGACTTCACCGCCTGCGTGACCGCATTGGCACAGTGGCCGCAACTCATGCCTTGCACCTGGAAATTCATCTTCGGTTCCTTTCGTCTTGGAAGGTCCACAGCTTGAACCTTGCCACCATGGTAAGGTCAAAACTCCGCCTGCGAGGCCCTGCGACGAACAAGGTTGATCCCGCGCAGGGATTGACCTTGCCATGATGGCAAGGTGGAACATGCCCGCCATGGAAAACGCCAACACCACCACCCTCGACCTGGCCGTTGCCGGAATGACCTGTGCCTCGTGCGTGAACCGCGTGGAGCGCGCGCTCAGGAAGGTGCCGGGCGTGAGCGACGCCGTGGTGAACCTGGCCACCGAGTCGGCCCGCGTGACCTACGCGCCGGCACAGGACATTGAGGCGCAGATCCGCCGTGCCGTGCGCAACGCGGGTTACGAGCCGCGCGCGGCGCAGCAGTCCGCGGCCGAGGACCTGTCGAACTGGGCCGGCTTCCTGCCCGTCGGCGTGGCGCTGCTGCTGTCCCTGCCCCTGGTCGTTCCCATGGTGGTCGACCTGGCCGGACGGCACTGGATGCTGCCCGCGTGGCTGCAGTTCCTGCTGGCCACGCCCGTGCAGTTCGTGCTGGGCGCCCGCTTCTACAAGGCCGGCTGGCATGCCCTGAAAGCCGGCACCGGCAACATGGACCTGCTGGTGGCGATCGGCACGAGCGCCGGTTGGGGCCTGTCCGTGTGGCTGATGCTGACGCAGCGCGGGGGCCACCTCTACTTCGAGGCCTCGGCCGTCGTGGTGACGCTGGTGCTGCTGGGCAAGTGGCTGGAGGCGCGCGCCAAGCGCCAGACGACCGCGGCCATCCGTGCATTGCAGGCGCTGCGGCCGGAGATCGCCCACGTGGTCCTGCGCGGCGGCGGCGAGGCCGACCTGCCGCTGGCCGAAGTGATGGCGGGTGACGCGCTGGTGGTGCGGCCGGGCGAGCGCGTGCCGGCCGACGGCGTGGTGGAGCAGGGCGACACCCATGTCGACGAATCGATGCTGACCGGCGAGCCCCTGCCCGTGGCCAAGGCGAGCGGCGCGCGCGTGACCGGCGGCAGCATCAACGGCGAAGGCCGCATCGTCGTGCGCGCCACCGCGGTGGGGCAGGAGAGCGTGCTGGCCGCGATCATCCGGCTGGTCGAGGACGCGCAGGCCGCCAAGGCACCGATCCAGCGGCTGGTGGACCGCGTCTCGGCGGTGTTCGTGCCGGTGGTGCTGGTGATCGCGGCGCTCACGCTCGCCGGGTGGTTGCTGGCCGGTGCGGGGGCGGAGGATGCCCTGATCCGCGCGGTTGCGGTGCTCGTGATCGCCTGTCCGTGTGCGCTGGGCCTGGCGACCCCTGCGGCAATCATGGCGGGCACCGGCGTAGCCGCGAAACACGGCGTGCTGATCAAGGATGCCCAGGCGCTGGAACTCGCGCACCGCGTTGACACGGTGGCTTTCGACAAGACCGGCACGCTCACGCTGGGGCAGCCGCGCCTGGTCGCCTTCGTCGCCGCGGCAGGCGTCGACGAGGCGCAGCAGCTGGCGTCGGCGGCGAGCCTGCAAAGCGGCAGTGAGCATCCGCTGGCGCGCGCGCTGGTCGCGGCGGCGCGGGAGCGCGGCCTGCCCGTGCAGCCGCCGGATGCGGTGCGCGCGGTGGCCGGGCGCGGCACCGAAGGCGAGGTGGCCTCGCGCAGCTTCCTCATCGCCAGCCTGCGCTGGCTGGAGGAACTGCAGGTGCCGCTGGGCACGCTCGCCACCGAGGTGCACCGGCTGCAAGGGGAGGGCGCCACGCTGTCGGCCCTGGTGGAGCGCTTGACCGAGGGACTGGCGCTGCGCGCGCTGATGGCCTTTGCCGACGAACCCAAGCCCGGCGCCCCCCAGGCGCTGGAGACCTTGCGCGGGCGCGGCCTGCGCCTGGTGATGCTGTCCGGCGACAACCGGGCGGCCGCACTGGCCATGGCGCGTCGACTGGGCCTGCGCGACGAAGAGGTCCAGGCCGAAGTGCTGCCCGGTGAGAAGGCCGCCCGCGTTACCGCCTTGCGCGAGGGCGGCCACGTGGTCGCGATGGTGGGCGACGGCGTGAACGACGCGCCGGCGCTCGCCGCGGCCGACGTCGGCATCGCGATGGGAACCGGCACGGACGTCGCGATGCACGCGGCGGGCGTCACCTTGATGCGCGGCGACGTGGGACTCGTCGCCAGCGCGCTGGACATCTCGCACCGCACGGTGCGCAAGATCCGGCAGAACCTGTTCTGGGCGTTCGCGTACAACGTGGCCGGCATCCCGCTGGCGGCGCTCGGCTACCTGAGCCCGGTGGTCGCGGGTGCCGCCATGGCGCTGTCGAGCGTGAGCGTGCTGGGGAATGCCTTGCTGTTGAAGCGATGGGCGGCGAGGGGGCGTCCAGCTTCCTAAGCGGTGGCCAGCCGCGTTCCGCCTGTTTTCAGGAAAGCTTTTCGACCTTCAAGGCCTCCTGCACCGCCGGCCGGGCCTCCACGCGCTGCTGGTACGCGACGATGTTCGGGAAGCCGGACAGGTCGATGTTCATCGGCTTGGTCCAGCGTGACACCGTGTAGAAGTAGGCGTCGGCCACCGTGAAGTTGTCGCCCATCAGGTACTGCTTGCCTTCGAGTTCGCGGTTCACGAAATCCAGCCGGCTGGCGAGGCGCTCGCGCGAGATCTTCTTGGCTTCTTCCGGCATGTTCGGGCTGAACAGCGGCGAGAAGCTCTTGTGGATCTCGGTGCCGATGAAGGTGAGCCACTCCTGCAGCCGATAGCGCGGAAGCGTGCCATTGGCGGGAGCGAGGTTCCTGTTCGGCACCTGGTCGGCCACGTACTGCACGATGGCGGGCCCTTCGCGCAGGCGCGTGCCGTCGTCGAGCTCCAGCATCGGCACGTAGCCGAGCGGATTGATGCTGTAGTAGTCCGTGCCGTCCTGCAGCTTGTGCGTCTTGGTCGGTGCCAGCACCGGCTCGAAGGCAAGGCCGGCTTCGCGCAGCACGATGTGCGGGGACAGCGAGCAGGCGCCGGGGGAGTAATAGAGCTTCATCGTCGTTTCCTTCGTGGTGTCGTGGGGCAACCGTGAACTAATCGATGCTAGCCACGCACGGGAGGCACTGTACGCCTTGGGGGTACTGTCGCGCTTGGAGACAATGGCCCCATGGCAAGGCTCCTGAAATGGCTGGCGTTCACGCTGGCGGGCATCGTCTTCGTACTGGCGGCGGTCGTGGTGTCGCTGCAGTACTGGCTGCGCACGGACGACTTCCGCGCGCGTGTCGAACGCGAAGCCAGCAGCGCCTTGGGCGTGCCCTTGAAGCTGGGGCGCCTGTCGGTGGACATCTGGCCGCTGCCCGCCGTGGCCGCCGATGACGTGCAGATCCAGACGCGCCCACTGCTGACCGTCGCGCGCATCGAGGCCCGCCCCGTGTGGCAAGCCTTGCTGCGCGGACAGCTGGAGGTCGCCACACTGGTGGTACGCAAGGCCGTCCTGCCGCAGAACGGCATCGCGGCGCTCGGCCTGGCGATGCAGAAGAAGGACAAGGCGGCGCCCCGCCCGCAGCCCGCAGCCGCTCCGGCTGGTTCGCAGGCTGCGCCGATGGTGCTGCCCAGGCGCGCGGTGTTCGACGACATCACCTGGATCGACGAGAAGGGGCAGCGGATCACCGTCGATGCCCAGGCGGAGCTCGGCGCCGACCGGCTGCTGGACAAGGCCTCCTTCAAGATCGTGCAGGGGCGGCTGGCCGGCACGCAGGGCAGTGTCCAGCGCGAGGGCGATCACTGGCCGCTGCGCGTGGACGTGGGTGGCGGCCGCATCACCGGCAAGCTGCAGCTGAACGCGGGCAAGGCGGGCACGCAGGTGCTGCAGGGCCAGCTGTCGACGGAGAACGTGGAAGTGTCCGCGCTCACCGCGCCCAGCAAGCCGCTGACCGGCAAGCTGCAGGCGCAGACCACGCTGCGCTCGGAATTCCGCGAGCCAGGGCAGCTGGCCGACGTGCTGGTGACGCAGACGCGTTTTACCGTGCGGGACGCGGTCGTGCAGGGCATCGACCTGAAGAAGGCGGTGCAGACCGTGGGCTTGAGCCGAGGCGGCCTGACCCAGCTCGACACGCTCGCCGGACAGGTGAACACGCAAGGCAAGGCGGTGCAGCTGACCAACCTGGTCGCCACCTCCGGCGCCCTGGCGGCCAACGGCAACGTGGCGATCTCGCCGAGCAAGGCGCTGTCGGGGCGCGTCAACGTGGACCTGTCGACCACCAAGGGCGCGCTCGGCGTGCCGCTGGTGGTGGGCGGAACACTCGACGCTCCGAGCGTGATGCTCACCCGCGGTGCGATGGTCGGCGCGGCGATCGGCACCCTGATTGCGCCGGGCGCGGGCACGGCGGCGGGCGCGACGACGGGGGATCGGATCGGCGAGAGCTTGAAGGGCCTGTTCGGGCGGTGATACACGCTCACCGGGGTTCGCGGTCGGGCTCACCCCGGCCTACCGGGGAGGAAGGCGCCTACATCCGGTGCAGGACACAGACGATGGCGCAGCCCGACCGTGCTTCGTACGATTTCGTACTCAGATTCACGGAGCACCGTATGCACCTGTCGACGGTCGAAACGGTCCTCGACTATGACGTCCTGTCACCCACGCACTTCCGCTTCAACATTGAAGCGGCGCACTGGCCCACCCAGAAGCTGCTGAGCGAGCAGCTCACCATTTCCTCCGGCGTCACGCCGCACAGCTACACCGACCCGCGCAGCGGCAACCGCTTCATCCGCTTCGATGCGGCGCCGGGGCCGCTGTCGGTACGCTACAAGGCGGAAGTGGAAGTGCACACGCCGCAGCCGGACACCTCCTGGCAGGAGCGGCGGGTGGGCGAAGTGCCGGACGACATCTTTCCCTACCTGCTGGCCACGCGCTATTGCGAGTCCGACGTGCTGTGCGGCGAGGTCGTGCGCATGTTCGGCGACCTGCCCCCGGGGTATGCGCGCGTGCGCGCGATCGAGGAATGGATCCGGCGCGAGATCGTCTACAAGCCTGGCAGCACCGACTCGAACACGACGGCGCAGCAGGTCTTCCGCCAGCGCGCCGGCGTCTGCCGCGACTTCGCGCACCTGGGCATCACCTTCTGCCGGGCGCTGAACATCCCGGCGCGCATCGTCGTGGGCTACGTCTGGTTCGACGAGCCGCCGCAGGACTTCCACGCCCTCTTCGAAGCCTGGCTCGATGGCCATTGGGTGCTTTTCGACCCGACCGGCATGGCGCCCGTGGATCGCGTGGTGCGCATCGGCACGGGGCGCGATGCCAAGGACGTTGCCTTCGCCACCATGTTCGGCCAGGTGCAGATGCTGGGCAAGAGCGTCATGGTGCTGGAGCACGACCCGCGGCAGCGCGACGTGGCTGCACCGACGGCGGCACCCGCGCTCGCGCGTGCCGTCGCCGCTTAGGCTCCCCGTGTAGGTTCGGTCGCGCGCAGCGCACCCCAACGCGGAACCTACTCCTTGTAGCCGGGATCCAGCCGATCCAGCTTGCGCAGCAGCGCCGGCCAGGCGATGCCGGGGCCTTGGCCCGCGGTCAACGTCTTCATCACCTGCGCCAGGCCTTCCATGATGCGCGGGTCGATGGTGACGAGCTCGCCGCCGGCCTGCGCGTCGATCTGGATGCGGCACGCGTTCTCGAACGTGTACATCGAGAGGAAGGCTTCGGGCACGCTGCGGCCCACGGTCAGCAGGCCGTGGTTGCGCAGGATCATGTAGTTCTTGCCGCCGATGTTCGCGGCCAGGCGCTGCTTCTCGTCGTCGCGCACGGCGACGCCTTCGTAGTCGTGGTACGCGAGCGAAGCCAGCACGAAGGTGCTCTGTTGGGAGATCGGCAGCAGCCCGCCCTTTTGCGCGCTGACCGCGACGCCGGCGCGCGTGTGCGTGTGCAGCACGCACTGCACGTCCTCGCGCGCGTCGTGGATGCAGCTGTGGATGGTGAAGCCGGCCGGGTTCACGGGGAAGGGCGAGTCGATCACCTTCTGGCAGTGCTGGTCCACCTTCACCAGCGACGACGCCGTGATCTCGTCGAACATCAGCCCGTAGGGGTTGATCAGGAAGTGGTGCTCGGGGCCGGGCACGCGGGCGCTGATGTGGGTGAACACGAGGTCGCTCCAGCCGTAGAGCGCCACGAGGCGGTAGCAGGCCGCGAGCTCCACCCGCAGCTGCCATTCCTGTTCGCTGACCACTTCGCGCAGGGAGGCGATGTTCATTGCGTGTTCTCCTTCTTCAGGTAGATGGAATTGCGCGGCTGCGCGAACACGCGCCGCACCATCGGCATGAACTCCTCGATCGGCAGCGTTTCGGCCTTGGCGTCGAAGGCGGGGTTGTCGTAGAGGGCGCAGAACTCCTCGGTGCGCGCGTAGTGCGGATGCTCCTTGAAGTTGTCGCGCAGGTTGCGATCGAGCCCGAGATGGTGGAAGAAGTAGTGGCCCTGGAAGATGCCGTGGTGCTGCACCATCCAGTGGTTGGCATCGCTCACGAAGGGCTTGACGATGGCCGCGGCGATGTCCGGATGGTTGTACGAGCCGAGCGTATCGCCCACGTCGTGCAGCAGCGCGCAAACCACGTACTCCTCGTCGCGGCCGTCGCGCAGGGCCCGCGTGGCGGTCTGCAGCGAATGCGTGTAGCGGTCCACCGGAAAGCCGCCGTAGTCGCCCTGCAGGATCTTCAGGTGCGCCGCGACGCGCTCGGGCAGCCCCTGCGTGAAGTGCATGAACTCGCCGGCGATGAGCTGCCAGTCGGCGGCGGAGCTGTCCTGCATCGTGGTGAATTGGGCGCGGTTGGTCATGGGGGCTGGTCTCCTTGTCTGGGGATTGGAGCGATGTGTGCCCGCGCGGTCAAGCAAATCAGGACAGCACGAAAGCCTCGTGGACCGCGCTTTGCACCCCGCCCCCCATCACCGGCCCGCCGCCCGCGACATAGATGGTCTCCCCGATCGCCACCGCGCCGAGGCCATGCCGGGGCGTCGCCATCGGCGCGTACTGCTGCCAGCCATCGGCCGCGATGTCGTACGCCTCGTTCTGCCCGTACACGCGGTTGGTCCCTTCGCCACCCATGACGAAGATGCGGTTGCCCACGAGCACCGCGCCATGGCCGGAGCGCGCGGTCGGCAGCGGATTGCGCGCCGTCCACTTGTCCGCGCGCGGGTCGTAGATGTGGTGCAGGTTGCTGTTGGTGTGGAAGCTGTCGACGCGGCCGCCGATGACGTGCACCACGCCGTTGGCCACCACCGCGCCGACGTGGTCGCGCGCGGTCGGCATCGGCGCGGCGCGGCTCCAGCGATCTGCCTGCGGGTCGTACACCACGTGCCAGTCCACGGACTTCTTGGTGTCGAAGGTGTCGCCGATCGCGCCACCGATGCCGTGCAGGCGGCCGCCCGCCGTGACGCATGCGACGGAGCCGCAGGCCTGCGGCAGGGGAGCGATGCGGCGCCAGCGGTCCTCGCGCTCGGACCAGGCGAAGCATTCGGCATGCGGCTTGCGGTTCTGCTCGACGAAGCCGCCGATGGCGAACAGCGTGTCTCCGAGCACGGCCACGCCCACGTGGTTGGCGCCCAGCGGCAGCGGCGCCGCGTTGCTCCAGGCGTCCGCCTGCGGGTTGTAGACCTGGTGGTAGGGCCGGTCGACGCGCTGCTCGCCGTAGCCGCCGACCAGGTGCATGCGGCCGTTCATGGCCACCGCCCAGGCCATCTCGCTGCGCGGCAGGGGCAGCGGCGCCTTGCGCACCCAGCGTCCCATGCGCGCTGCCTTCGGCACCGGGCTGTCGAACACGTTCTGCACCACGGCCTCGGCAGGCCGGTCGATGCGGCCCGGTGCGTTGAGCCGCTCGTACATCCCGCCGTGCATGGCGTGCGGATGCTGGGCGGCGGGTTGGGCGCAGCCGACCAGGGCGGCTGGTGCGGCAAGAAGCAGGGAGCGGCGCTTGAGCGACATGGGATCTCCTCGGGCGAAGCCCCGCAGGATAGCCGTGGCTCAGGGGGTCGTGGCGTGCTCGAGAGCGACCAGCCATGCGATCGCGTGCTCGCGAGTGGGCCCACACATTTCCGCCGAGGCTTGCAGGCCGCCGCAGAAGGCCGGGCGCTCGGGCCGGCCGAAGATGCGGCAGCGGTTCTGCTCGTCCAGCTGCACGCAGCGCACGCCGGCGGGCTTTCCCTGCGGCATGCCGGGGATGGGGGAGGTGATCGAGGGCGCGATGCAGCACGCGCCGCAGCCGGCGCGGCAATCCATGGTCTTCAGCGCAAGGGCAAGTGGATGGTCACGCCTGGCTGCACCACCACGGGGGCGGGCTGCACGACGACCGGCTGGGCCGGCACCACATACACAGGCCGCGGGGCCTGCGCATGGCTGGTGCGATCGTGCTCGCGCCGGCGCTTGTCTTCATGCGCGTGGCGCTGGCCCTTGCACTTGCGCTCTTCCTTGTAGTCGCCGTTCTTCTCGCGTTTGCGCTCCACCTTGCAATTGCCCTCCCAGTACTCCTGCTTGAACTCGGCGTGGTGCTTGCCGTGCTTGCGGTGCTTGCCGTGTCCGCTTTCATCCTTGTCGGGATCGGCAAGCGCGGCGAACGGGAGCAGGGCGCACAAGGCCAGGACGCAGAGGCTGGGGCGTTTCATGGCGCGAGTCTCCCATGCAAGCCAGCCGACCCGGTGAGGAATCGTTCCGGAAAAACCGTCAGACACGCACGGTAACGCCTGCCGTGGCTCGGTTGCTACGCATTTGCTAGCGTCGTGTTTCGCACCGGTGCCCGTGGCGGAAATCGGCGGAGGGCCGGCAGCATTCGGCTCGGCGCCCTAAAATCCGTCCCTTCCGCGACTGGCCTCTCCCTGGCTCCCCCGCGCCCGGTTCGGCGCCCACCCCGATGCTTTATCCCGAAGAATTCGACGTCATCGTCGTTGGCGGCGGCCACGCCGGCACCGAAGCAGCCCTCGCGTCCGCGCGCATGGGTTGCCGCACGCTGCTGCTCACCCACAATATAGAGACGCTGGGGCAGATGTCCTGCAACCCATCGATCGGCGGCATCGGCAAGGGGCACCTGGTCAAGGAGGTCGATGCGCTGGGCGGTGCAATGGCGCTCGCGACCGACGAGGCGGGCATCCAGTTCCGCATCCTCAATTCCAGCAAGGGCCCGGCCGTGCGCGCCACCCGCGCCCAGGCGGACCGCATCCTCTACAAGGCGGCGATCCGGCGAATGATGGAGAACCAGCCGAACCTCACCCTGTTCCAGCAGGCGGTGGATGACCTGATGGTCGAGGGTGACCGGGTGGTGGGCGCCGTGACGCAGATCGGCATCCGCTTTCGTGCCCGCGCTGTGGTGCTCACGGCGGGCACTTTCCTGGACGGCAAGATCCACGTCGGGCTGCAGAACTATGCCGCCGGACGGGCAGGGGATCCGCCGGCGCAGTCGCTTTCGGCACGGCTGAAGGAACTGAAGCTGCCGCAGGGCCGCCTGAAGACGGGCACGCCGCCGCGCATCGACGGCCGCACCATCGATTTCTCGAAGTGCGAGGAACAGCCCGGTGACCTGGATCCGGTACCGGTGTTCAGCTTCCTGGGCAAGGCAGGGTTGCACCCCCGGCAGGTGCCGTGCTGGATCACGCACACCAACGAGCGCACGCACGAGATCATCCGTTCCGGCTTCGACCGCAGCCCGATGTTCACCGGCAAGATCGAGGGCGTGGGCCCGCGCTACTGCCCGAGCGTCGAGGACAAGATCAACCGGTTCAAGGACAAGGACAGCCACCAGGTCTTCCTGGAGCCGGAGGGGCTGACCACGCACGAGTTCTATCCCAACGGCATCTCGACCAGCCTTCCCTTCGACGTGCAGCTCGGCCTGGTCCGGACGCTGCCCGGCCTGGAGAACGCGCACATCCTGCGGCCGGGCTACGCGATCGAGTACGACTACTTCGATCCGCGCGGGCTGAAGTCCTCGTTCGAGACCCGCGCCATCGGGGGCCTCTTCTTCGCCGGCCAGATCAACGGCACCACCGGTTACGAGGAGGCAGCGGCGCAGGGCCTGTTTGCCGGAGTCAACGCGGCTTTGCAGGTCAAGGGCGAGCCCGCCTGGTTGCCGGGCCGGGACGAGGCGTACCTGGGCGTGCTGGTCGACGACCTGATCACCAAGGGCGTGACCGAGCCCTATCGGATGTTCACCAGTCGGGCCGAGTACCGGCTGCAGCTGCGCGAAGACAACGCCGACCTGCGACTGACGGAGGCGGGACGGCGTCTCGGGCTGGTGGATGACTCGCGCTGGGAAGTGTTCTGCCGCAAGCGGGATGCTGTTTCACGTGAAACAGAGCGGCTCAAGTCCACATGGATCAATCCGCGGATCGTGTCGGCGGCCGAGGCCCGGCGGGTGCTGGGCACCTCGATCGAACATGAATACAGCCTGGGCAACCTGCTGCGGCGGCCGGACATCGGCTACGAAACCCTGCTGTCGCTGGAGAACGGCCGGTGGCGTGGTGATGTTTCACGTGAAACGCTGGGCGATCTGTACCTGCCCGTCGTGGAGCAGGTCGAGATCGCGGCCAAGTACTCGGGCTACATCGAACGCCAGAAAGATGAGATTGGCCGCGCCGCGCACTACGAAAACCTGAAGCTTCCCGCCGAGCTGGACTACATGCAAGTTTCGGCGCTGAGCATCGAGGTTCGGCAGAAGCTGAGCAAGCACCGGCCCGAGACGCTGGGCCTGGCCTCCCGGATTTCAGGCGTGACTCCCGCGGCCATCTCGCTGCTGCTGGTTCACCTGAAGAAGAACAAGTT
>DATAGN010000610.1:0-20586 GCA_036263715.1 Ramlibacter sp. | reverse complement strand
AACATTTCAAGGGACAGCTGCCGTGAAGGCGCTCGTGATCGGCCTGGGCTCGATGGGGCGCCGGCGCGTGCGTTGCCTGCGCCAGCACGGCGTCGAGCAGGTGGCAGGCTTCGACACGCGGGCCGACCGGCGCGCTGCTGCCGCGTCCGAGTACAGGATGGAGGTGCGCGAGCGGCTGGTGGCCGAAGACCTGCGTGCATTCGACCTGGTCGTGATCTCCACGCCTCCCGACCAGCACCACACGGCGATCGACTGGTCCATCGCGGCCGGCAAGCCCTGCTTCGTGGAGGCAAGCGTCATCCGCGAGCCGCTGCCGGCACTGGCCGAGCGCGCGCGCCTCAGCGGCGTGCTGGTCGCGCCGTCATGCACGCTGCGCTTCCACCCGGCCATTCGCGACATCACGCAGCTGGTTCGGTCCGGCCGCTACGGCAAGGCCTGCAACTTCTCCTACCACTGCGGCCAGTACCTGCCGGACTGGCACCCGTGGGAGAAGGTGAGCGACTTCTACGTGTCCAATCCGGCCACCGGCGGCGCGCGCGAGATCGTGCCCTTCGAGCTGACCTGGATGGTCGACGCTTTCGGCTGGCCGCAGGCGGTGCAAGGCACGAAGCTGCGCACGACCGACGTGGGCGCGCCCATCGACGACACGTATGCCGCCTTGCTGCGCTTCGACGGCTGCGTCGGCAGCCTGGTCGTCGACGTCGTCGCGCGGCAGGCGGTGCGCAAGCTCACGCTGAACCTGGAGCGCGCCTCGGTGGCGTGGGACTGGGACAGCGGCGTCGTGCGCGTGTACGAAGCCGATGCCGGCCGCACCATCGAACTGGAGCAGCCGCGCAGCAGCGCCCACGCGGGCTACCACCAGAACATCGGCGAAGCCATGTACGTCGCGGAGATCGGCAGCTTCCTCGCGGCGGCGCGGGGCGAGGGCGGGTTCCCGCACAGCCTGGAGGACGACATCCGCGTGCTCTCGCTGCTGGAAGCCATCGAGGCAGGGGGGACGGCATGAGCGGGAGCTACAGCGAGCGCCTGCACCGCGTCATCCCCGGCGGCGCCCACACCTATTCACGCGGGGACGACCAGTACCCGGCCAATGCCCCCGAGATCCTGGTCAGCGGCAAGGGCTGTCGCGTCCTCACCGGCGACGGCCGCACGCTGCTGGATTACGGCATGGGGCTGCGCGCGGTGACCATCGGCTATGCCGACGAGCGCATCAACCGGGCTGCCATGCGCGGCATGGACATGGGCGTGAACCTCACGCGCGCATCGGTGATCGAGCTGGAGGCGGCCGAGCGCCTGGTCGACCTGATCCCCGGGGCCGACATGGTGAAGTTCGCGAAGAACGGCTCCAACGTCACCACCGCGGCCGGGAAGGTCGCGCGTGCGTTCACGGGGCGTCCGCTGGTCTGCGTACCGCGGCAGCATCCCTTCTTCTCCTTCGACGACTGGTTCATCGGCGCCACCACCATCAAGCGCGGGGTGCCGGAGGTGCACCATGCGACCACGCTGCTGTTCGACTACGGCGACCTCGCCAGCCTGCGCAAGTTGTTCGACGAGAACCCGGGCCGCATCGCCGGCGTGATGCTCGAGCCGGGCACCACGGTCGGCCCCTGCGACGGCGCTCCGGGCTTCGACCGCCTGCGCCCGCCCACCCGCGAGGTCGCTGGCTGGGAGGGCAACTTCCTCAGGCACGTGCAGGCGCTGTGCCGGCAGCAGGGCGCCCTGTTCATCCTTGACGAGATGATCACCGGCTTTCGCTGGGACCTGCGCGGTGCACAGGCCCTGTTCGACGTTCAGCCGGACCTCACCACCTTCGGCAAGGGCATGGCCAACGGCTTCGCCGTCGCCGCGCTGGTGGGCCGGCGCGAGGTGATGGAAGTGGGCGCCATCAACAAGCCCGGGCAGGAGCGCACCTTCCTGGTCTCCACCACGCACGGCGGCGAGATGGCGAGCCTGGCCGCTTTCCTGGAGACGGTGGATGTGTACGAGCAGCAGGGCGTGGTGCGGCACCTCTGGGACTACGGCGCGAAGCTGATGACGGGCCTGGAGGCCTTGGCGCGCGAAGCGGGCGTCGACCGGCACTTCCAGCTGCAGGGCAACGCGGTGGCCATGAACTACGTGACGCTGGATGCGCAGGGACAACCCAGCCTGCCGCTGCGCACGCTGTTCTCGCAGGAGATGATCCGCCACGGCGTGCTGATGCCCTGGATCGCGCAGAGCTTCTCGCACGGCGACGTGGAACTGCAGCAGACCCTGGATGCAGCGCGCCAGGCCTTGGCCGTGTACGCGCAGGCGCTGCAGGACGGCGTCGAGCGCTTCCTCGAAGGACCCGCCATCAAGCCGGTGTTCCGGCAGTTCAACTGACATGGGCGCACAACGCTTTTCCCTTGACGGCAAGCTCATCGCCATGACCGGGGCGGCCGGGATCCTGGGGCAGGGCGCCGTCGCCGCCTTCCTGGAAGCGGGCGCGCGCGTGTGCGCCCTCGACCGCACCGAGGCGGACCTCCAGCGGCTGGGCACGCACGAGCGCCTGCTGGCGATCCCCACGGACGTGAGCGATGCCGCCAGCGTGCGCGCGGCCGCGGATCGCCTGGACGCCACCTGGGGCGTGGCCGACGTCCTGTTCAACAACGCGGCGACCAAGAGCGAGAACTTCTTCGCGCCCTTCGAGGACTTCCCGCTGGAAGACTGGAACGCGGTCCTGGCGGTGAACCTCACCGGCGCCATGCTGTGCGCGCAGGCCTTCGGCGCGCCGATGGCCAGGCGTGGCCGCGGCGCCATCGTCAACACGCTTTCCATCTACGGCATCGTCGCGCCGGACCAGCGCATCTACGAAGGCTCGGAATACCTGGGCCGGCCGATCAACACGCCCGCGATCTATTCCGCCAGCAAGGCGGGCCTCTGGGGCCTGACCCAGTACCTGGCCAGCTACTGGGGCGGCCGGGGCGTGCGGGTGAATGCGATCACGCCGGGCGGCGTCTTCAGCGGCCAGAACGAGACCTTCGTCGGCAATTACTCCCAGCGGGTGCCGCTCGGGCGGATGGCCACGCGCGAGGACATCGTCAACGGCATGGTGTTCCTGGCCAGCGACGCATCGTCCTACCTGAACGGACACAACCTCGTCGTGGACGGCGGCTGGACGGTTTGGTGATGGCCGGCGTGTTCGTCATCGCCGAAGCCGGCGTCAACCACAACGGCGACCTGGCGCTCGCGCTGCGCCTGTGCGATGCGGCGAAGCAGGCCGGTGCGGATGCGGTGAAGTTCCAGACCTTCCGCGCCGAGGACCTGGTGGTGCCCGGTGCCCCGACCGCGCAGTACCAGCAGCGGCAGACCGGCGCACAGGACCAGTTCGCGATGCTGCGGCAGCTGGAGCTGTCGCACGAGCAGCACGAAAGCATCCGGGACCACTGCGCGCGCATCGGCATCGAGTTCTTCTCCACGCCTTTCTCGGTGGAGGCCGTTGACATGCTGGTGGCGCTCGGCGTGCGGCGGATCAAGATGCCGTCGGGCGAGCTGACGCACCGGGCGTTGGTGGAACACGCGTGTGCGACGGGGCTGCCGGTGCTGTTGTCGACCGGCATGGCGACCATGGCGGAGGTGCAGGAAGCCTTGCAGTGGGCGCGCGTCGTGCGTGGTTCGCTGGAAGGCGTGAGCGTCCTGCATTGCACGTCCGCCTATCCGGCCGGTGACGACGCACTCAACCTGAACGCCATCACGACGATGCGCTCGGCGCTGCAGGTGCCGGTCGGCTACTCGGACCACAGCCTGGGCATCGAGGCGTCGCTGGCGGCGGTGGCGCTCGGTGCCGTGGTGATCGAGAAGCACCTCACGCTGGACCGCGACATGCCCGGGCCGGACCACGCCGCGTCGCTTGGGCCACAGGAGTTTGCGCGCATGGTGCAGGGCATCCGTCGCATCGCCGCCATGCTCGGCGACGGCGTCAAGGCGCCGCAACCCGAAGAAGAGGACGCGGCGCGGGTCGCGCGCCGCAGCGTCGTGGCGCTTCACGACATCCCTGCGGGCACGGTGCTCACACCTGCCATGATGGGCTGCCGCCGCCCCGCCACCGGCATCGCCCCGGGCGAGTGGGACCGCGTCGTCGGCCGCACCGCACGCAGCGCCATCGCCGCCGGCACCGTGCTGCAGTGGGACCAGCTCGCCTGAGCATGGCTACCCGGCGCATCCTCTATCTCACCGGAACGCGGGCCGACTTCGGCCTGATGCAAGCGACGCTGCACCGCATCGCCGCGACGCCCGGCCTGCAGCTGCGGGTGGCCGTGACCGGCACCCACCTGAGCACGGCGCACGGCCACACGCTGGACGAGGTGCGCGCCAGTGGCCTGCCCATCGCGGGCGAGATCACAGTCGACGTGCTCACGCGCACCGGCGCCAGCATGTCCGTCGCGATCTCGGAAGTGCTGCGCGGGATGACGCATCTCCTGCAGGGCGATCCGCCTGACGCCTTGCTCCTGCTCGGCGACCGCGGCGAGATGCTGGCCGGCGCCATCGCGGCGCTGCACGTCGGCGTGCCTTGCGTGCACATCCACGGCGGCGAGCGGTCGGGCACGGTGGACGAGCCGGTGCGGCATGCGATCAGCAAGCTCGCCAGCTATCACTTCGTCGCCACCGCCGCAGCACGCGAGCGGCTGGTGAAGATGGGCGAGGAGCCGGCGCGCATTTTCGTGAGCGGCGCGCCCGGCCTCGATGGCTTGCACGAACTCGCGCGTGCTGCGCGCGAGGACACGCTCCAGGAGCTCGGGCTCGCGCCGGACGCACGCTTCGCGCTGGCGCTGTTCCATCCCGTCGTGCAGCAGGCGGGCGACGCCGCAGACCAGGCGCGCTCGCTGATGCAGGCCCTGTGCGACGTCGGCCTGCCTGTGCTCTGGGCGGACCCGAACGCCGACGCCGGCTCGCGCGAGATCCTCCAGGCGCTGGACGCGGGCAGCTTGCCGCCCGGCTCGCGTCGCGTGCAGCACCTGCCGCGCCCCCTGTTCTGCGCCGCCATGCGCCATTGCGCCGTGATGGCGGGCAATTCCTCCTCCGGCATCATCGAGGCGGCCAGCTTCGGCACGCCGGTGGTGAACATCGGCGCGCGCCAGCACATGCGCGAGCACGGACCCAACGTCGTCGACGTCGGCACGGGGGCGGACGAGATCGCCGCAGCACTGCGGCAGCAGCTGGGACACGGCCCGTGGCCGTGGGACAATCCGTGGGGTGACGGGCGTGCGGCCGAACGCATCGCGCACTGGCTCGCAACCCTCCCGCTCGACGCCTCCCTGCTCGAGAAAACCAACAGCTACTGATGCCCAGCGCAGCGCAACCCACCCTGCTGATCTTCGGCGCCGGCGGCCACGGCCGCGTGGTCGCGGACGCTGCCATCGCGCAGGGGACGTGGGGCAGGGTGATCGCGACGGACCGCAACCCGGCGAAGTGCCGGGGGGAGCTGCTGCCGGGCGTGGCGCTGGCCGCGATCGAGGCACTGGAGCCGTACCAGGCCGTGCACGTTGCGATCGGCGATGCGCGCAGCCGTGAACGCGAGGCGGCCGCCGCTGGCGCGCCGCTGGCCACCGTCGTCCATCCCCGCGCCAGCGTCTCGGCGCACGCGATCGTCGGCGACGGCACGCTGGTCGCCGCGCAAGCTGTCCTGGCCCCGACCAGCCAGGTGGGCACCGCCGTGATCGTCAACCACGGGGCGGTCGTCGATCACGACGCCGAGGCGGGCGACTTCAGCCACCTCGGGCCGCTCTCGGCCCTGGGCGGCGCAGCGCGCGTCGGCCGGCGGGTGCTGCTCGGTTCGGGCGCCAAGGTGCTGCCCGGCGTGAGCGTCTGCGACGACGTCACCATCGGTGCCGGCGCCGTGGTCGCGGCGAACATCACCGAACCGGGCGTGTATGCCGGCGTGCCGGCGCGGAGGCTGCGTTGAACGAGCAGCAGTTCCGCGCGCTGTGCGTGCCGGCGAGCTGCACGGTTCGCGAAGCCCTGGACACGCTGGAGCGCACGGCCAAGGGCATCCTGCTGGTGCTGCATGCGGACGGGCGCCTCCGCCGCACGCTCAGCGACGGCGACCTGCGCCGCGCCGCGTTGGCCCGCGTGCCGGAGACCGCCACCATCGACACCCTGCCGGAGCAGCCCCCGATCACGATCGGCGAGCACGCGTCCCTGGCCGAAGCCGTCACGGTGCTCGACCGGCACGTGATCGACCAGCTTCCGGTGGTCGATGCGCAGGGCCGGCCCGTGGACATCGTGCTGCGCCGCGAACTGTCGCAGCGGGTGTGGCTCTCTTCTCCCCACCTTGGGGAAGAAGAGACGGCCTTCGTCGAAGACGCCTTCCGCACCAACTGGATCGCGCCGCTCGGCCCGCACGTGGACGGCTTCGAGCGCGAGCTGGCGGCTTACGCCGGCGTCGGCCACGCGGCGGCCCTGAGTTCCGGCACCGCGGCCATCCACCTTGGCCTGCTGCTGCTGGGCGTGCAACCGGGCGACACGGTGTTTTGCTCCTCGCTCACCTTCGTGGGCAGCTGCAATCCCATCCTCTATTGCGGTGCGCAGCCGGTGTTCATCGACTCGGAGCCGGGCTCCTGGAACATGTCGCCGCAGGCGCTGGAACGCGCCTTCGCCTGGGCGAAGCGCGAGAACCGGCTGCCGCGCTGCGTGATCCTGGTGAACCTGTACGGCCAGAGCGCCGACATGGACGCCTTGCTGCCCGTGTGCGAGCGCCACGGCGTGCCGATGCTCGAGGACGCGGCCGAATCGCTGGGCGCCACCTACCGGGGCCGCGCGAGCGGCAGCTTCG
The DNA here is from genome assembly GCA_036263715.1 of Ramlibacter sp. Taxonomy (GTDB): domain Bacteria; phylum Pseudomonadota; class Gammaproteobacteria; order Burkholderiales; family Burkholderiaceae_C; genus Ramlibacter. The sequence continues at coordinate 13,796 of DATAGN010000610.1, read as the reverse complement.
GCCGCGTCGGTGTGTATTCCTTCAACGGCAACAAGATCATCACCACGTCCGGCGGCGGGATGCTGGTGTCGGACGACGAGCAGCTGGTCGCGCGCGCCCGCAAGCTTTCGACGCAGGCGCGCGAGCCGGCGCCGCATTACGAGCACGTGGAGCCCGGCTTCAACTACCGCATGAGCAACGTGCTGGCCGGCATCGGCCGCGGGCAGCTGCGCGTGCTGGACCAGCGCGTGGAACGCCGCCGCGCCGTGTACGAGACCTACCGCGAGGCGCTCGCCGACGTCACCGACATCGCGTGGATGCCGGAGCCGCCCGGCATGCGTTCGACCCGCTGGCTCACCTGCCTGCAGCTGCAGGGCGACGATGCGCCGGCGCGGCGGGACCACGTGCTGCGCAGCCTGGAGCGCCATTCGATCGAGGCGCGGCCCGTGTGGAAGCCGATGCACCTGCAGCCGCTGTTCCGCGGCGCGCCGTACTTCCCGCATGCGGAGCGCGAGGACGTGGCCGCGCGCCTGTTCGATGCGGGCCTGTGCCTGCCTTCGGGCTCCAACATGCCCGACGAGCAGCTGGCGCGGGTGATCGACCATTTGCGGCGCGCCCTCGTGCGCGCGGAGGCCCTGGGTGCGGCTGCTGTCTAGGCGCGCGCTGGCGCTGCTGGTGGTGGACCTGGCGCTGGGGCTGCTGGCCTGGGGCGTCGCCTTCTGGTTGCGCTTCAACCTCGAGGTGCCGCGGGACATGGCGCGCCTGGCGTGGAACTCCGCGCCCTGGACGATCCTGGGATTGGGCATCGGCCTGGTGCTGCGCGGCGTCGACCGCCACGTGTGGACCTACACCGCGCTGCCGGAGCTGCGGCAGCTGGCCGAAGGCGTGGTGCTGGGCGGCGTGCTCACTGCGGCAGCCGTGCTGATGCTGCGGCTGCCGGAATTCCCGCGTTCGGTGCTGCTGCTGTATCCGTTGGTGGCCTTCCTGCTGATGGGGGCGGCGCGAGCCGCCTGGCGCACGTATGCCGAACGGGGGCTGCGCGTCGGCGCGGGCACGCCGGTGCTGATCGTGGGCTCGCTGGTGGACGCCGCGGGCGCCTTGCGCGCGCTGCAGGGTTCGCAGCGCTGGCATCCGGTGGGCATCGTGTCGCCACTGGAGGGCGAGCGCGGCCGCTCGTTGCAGGGCGTGCGCGTGCTCGGTGCGCTGGCAGACCTGCCGCGCGTGTGCGAAAGCACGGATGCCAAGGCCGCCCTGGTGGCGAGCCCGCCCGGGTCCGACGATCGCCGCCAGGCCCTGCTGCTCACGGCCGACGCGGGCATCAGCCTGCTGACGATGCCGCGGCCGGACGAGTGGCTCAAGGCCGAGAGCACCGGGCCGCGCAAGATCGAGCTGGAGGACCTGCTGGGTCGCACGCCCGTGGCGCTGGACGTCGCGGGACTCGCGGAGCTGTTTTCGGGCCAGGTGGTCGTGGTCACCGGCGCGGGTGGCTCCATCGGTTCCGAGCTGTGCCGCCAGATCGCGCGCTTCGGCCTGGGCCGGCTGGTGTGCGTGGACACCTCGGAGTACGGCGTGTACCGGCTCGAACAGGAACTGCGCGAGGCGCATCCGCAGATGCAGGCGGTCTACTACACGGCCAACATCCGCGAATACGAGCGGCTGCACGCGATCCTGTGCCAGCACCGGCCGGCCGTGGTCTTCCATGCCGCGGCCTACAAGCACGTGCCGCTGATGGAGGAGCACAACGAGATCGAGGCGCTGCGCACCAACGTGCTGGGCACGCTGAACGCCGCGCGCGCGGCATCGGCCTGCGGGGCGCGGCGCTTCGTGATGATCTCCACCGACAAGGCGGTCAATCCGACGAACGTGATGGGGGCGAGCAAGCGCCTGGCGGAACTGATGGTGCAGGCGATCGCGGCGCAGGAGCCGCGCACGCAGTTCGTCTCGGTGCGCTTCGGCAACGTGCTCGGCTCCAGCGGCTCGGTGGTGCCCCTGTTCACGCAGCAGATCGAGCGCGGCGGGCCGGTGACGGTGACGCACCCGGACATCGTGCGCTACTTCATGACCATCCCCGAGGCGGCGCAGCTGGTGCTGCAGGCGGGGCTGATGGGGCGTTCGGGGCAGATCTTCGTGCTGGACATGGGCGAGCCGGTGAAGATTGTGGAGCTCGCGCGCATGCTCATTCGCCTGTCCGGCAAGACCGAGCAGGAGATCCCGATCACCTACACCGGCCTGCGTCCGGGCGAGAAGCTGTTCGAGGAACTGCTCGCCGACGCCGAGACGACGGAGCCGACGCCGCACGCGAAGCTGCGCATCGCCAAGACGGCAGGTCCTTTGCCCGACGTGGAGGCCGTGGTGCGCTGGATCGTCGATGCGGGCGCGGAGCCCTCGTCGGGCGAGCTGCGGCGCTGGCTGCGCGAGCGGGTGCCGGAGTACGCGCCGCGGGAGGATGCCTTGCGGGGGTGAGACCGGGACAAGCGACGGTTGGAGGAACGCAGAGGACGCAGAGGTTACGCAGAGGACGCAGAGAAGACCTTTTAGGGATGTTCTCTGCGTCCTTTGCGTACTTTTGCGTCCTCTGCGTTCACCTCGTGGCCAGGGACCGACAAAGAGTCACGTGGTGATGCCGGTGCGCGTGAGTACGTCGCTCACCAGCTCCAGGCGCACCAGCGGGTTGTCCAGTTCCATCAGCCGCTGCTTCAGGCCGACGGGCAGCGGCAGCAGTTCGCACCAGCGATTGGCCACCCAGCCGCAGTCGTCCAGGCGCCACGGCGGCTGCAGCGGCATGGGACCCGGGTTGCCGGGCTTGAGCTGCAAGGACTGGATCAGGCGCTGCAATGCCTCCGACGTGCCCTTCAGGTCATCGGGAATCGGCACGACCATGTCGGCTGCCACGCGCTCGACATCCGCCACCCACAGGCCGTGCTTGAGCTGGTCGCTCTGCTGGATCCGGAAGCGCTGCACGCCGGTGGCGCGCACGAGCATCAGCCCGGCCTGCGGCTGTTCGAAGTCGAGTATGGTGGCCAGCGTGCCGACCTGGGAGAAGGCTTCCGTCACGCCGGGCAGGCGCACCTCGTTGCCCTGCGTGAGCGAAACGACGCCGAAAGGGGCGCCGGTCTTGTGGCACTTCCCGATCATGTCGAGGTAGCGGACCTCGAAGACGCGCAGCGTGAGAAGCCCGTCCGGGAACAGCACGGCACTCAGCGGGAAGAGGGGAAGTGACTGCAGGGTGAGGGTGGCGGACACGGGACTTCCAGTGGCTGCCGCTATCATCCCACGACTCCGCCTGATCCATGTTCCTCCAGATCACCTCCTTCCTGCTCGACGTCATCGCGGGCCTCCTCGGCGGCGCGTGCCTGCTGCGGCTTTACATGCAGGTGCAGCGCATCCCCTTCGGCAACCCGGTGGGCCGCTTCATCTTTGCGCTGACCGACTGGATCGTGCTGCCGATCCGCAAGGTCCTGCCGGGCTACAAGCGCTGGGACTTCGCGAGCCTGATCGCGGCGTACCTGTTCGAGCTGGCGCACTTCGGCATCCTCTGGCTGCTGCTCGGGCGCGGCAATGCGGCGGTGGTGCCGGTGCTGGCGGCTTTCGGGCTGGTGCGGCTGGTGATCTCGGGCGCGATCGGCCTGGTGATCGTCTATGCGATCCTGTCGTGGGTGCAGGCGGACTCGCCGATCGTGGACGTGATCGACCGCCTCACGGCGCCGATGCTGCGGCCTTTCCGCAAGGTCATCCCGCTGGTGGGTGGCTTCGACCTGTCACCGCTGGCGCTGCTGGTGGTGCTGCAGGTCTGCGCGATCATCGTCGCGCATTTGCAGGATGCGTTGATCCGCTGAGTTGCTGATCAAGAGCAAAGAGGTGAACGCAGAGGACGCAAAAGTACGCAGAGGACGCAGAGAAAACCAATACAGGATTCGGTTTTTCTCTGCGTCCTCTGCGTAACCTCTGCGCCCTCTGCGTTCACCAACCTTCGAGCGGCACTTACTCCACCGCGTCCGCCGACTGGCGCGTGAGCATCGCCAGCACGTTCGCCACGGTCTTGCGCAGTTCGCGCCGGTCGCAGATCAGGTCCACCGCGCCTTTTTCCTGCAGGAACTCCGCCCGCTGGAAGCCTTCGGGCAGCTTCACGCGCACCGTCGACTCGATCACGCGCGGGCCGGCGAAGCCGATCAGCGCCTTCGGCTCGGCGATCACCATGTCACCCACGAACGCGAAACCGGCGCTCACGCCACCCATGGTCGGGTCGGTCAGCACGCTGATGTAGGGCAGGCCCTTCTTGCCCAGGCGTGTGAGCGCGGCATTGGTCTTGGCCATCTGCATCAGCGACAGCAGGCCCTCCTGCATGCGCGCGCCGCCGGTGGCGGTGAAGCACAGGAAAGGCACCTTCTGTTCGATCGCGGTGTGCACGCCGCGCACGAAACGCTCGCCGACCACGCTGCCCATGGAGCCGCCCATGAAGTCGAACTCGAAGGCCGCCGCCACCAGGCTGATGCTGTGCACCGCGCCGCCCATGACCACCAGCGCGTCGGTCTCGCCGGTGTTCTCCATCGCCTCCTTCAGGCGCTGCGGGTACTTGCGGCTGTCCTGGAATTTCAGCGGATCGACCGGCACGACCTCCTGGCCGATCTCGTAGCGGCCTTCGGGATCGAGGAAGGCATTCAGGCGCGCCCGGGCGCCGATGCGATGGTGGTGGCTGCAGGTCGGGCAGACGTTCTGGTTCTGCTCGAGGTCGGTCTTGTACAGCACCGTCTCGCAGCTCGGACACTTGATCCACAGGCCTTCGGGCACGCTGCGGCGCTCGTTGGGATCCGTCGGCTGGATCTTCGGCGGCAGCAGTTTTTCGAGCCAGCTCATCTTGTTCTCCTGTGACCTCAAGAGTCTAGCGCGACCCGGATCTCGCGCAGGAAGGCGGACAGCTTCGCCGCGACTTGTTCCCGCGGCTGGTCTTCCACGACCTGGATGACCTTGGTGCCGATGACGACGGCGTCGGCCACCCGCCCGATCGCCTTGGCCGTCACTGCGTCGCGGATGCCGAAGCCGACGCCCACCGGGATCTTCACGTGCTTGCGGATGCGCGGCAGCGCCTCTTCCACGGCTGAGGTATCCAGGTGGCCCGCGCCCGTCACGCCCTTGAGCGACACGTAATAGACATAGCCGCTGGCGACGCGCGCGACCTGCTGGATGCGCTGGTCGGTGCTGGTGGGGGCCAGCAGGAAGATCAGGTCCAGGCCATGCTTCTTCAGGTCGGCCGCGAAGGCTTCGCATTCCTCCGGCGGGTAGTCGACGATCAGCACGCCGTCGACGCCGGCCGTGCCCGCGTCACGCGCGAACGAACCCTTGCCGTGCGCGAGCTCGTAGCGCTCGACCGGGTTGGCGTAGCCCATCAGCACGACAGGCGTGGTGGTGTCCTTGGCGCGGAAGCTGCGCACCATCTCCAGCACGTGCGCCAGGCCGATGCCGAAGGCCAGCGCGCGCTCGCCCGCCTTCTGGATCACGGGGCCGTCGGCCATCGGATCCGAAAAGGGCACGCCCAGCTCGATGACGTCGCTGCCCGCCTGCACCATGGCGTGCATCAGTTCCGGCGTGACGTCGGCAAACGGGAAGCCGGCGGTGATGTAGGGGATCAGCGCCTTGCGCTTCTCCTTCGCGAGGCGCTCGAAGGTGGCGGCGATGCGGCTCATTGCTTCGGCCCTCCCTTCAACGTCAAACCGCGCATGGAGGGCCGGTCGTAGAACTCCACGCCCGCGAGGTCGGCCACCGTCCCGATGTCCTTGTCGCCGCGGCCGGAGAGGTTCACCAGGATGTGCTGGTCGGGACGCATGGTCCTGGCGAGCTTCATCGCATAGGCGATGGCATGGCTCGATTCCAGCGCCGGGATGATGCCTTCCGTCCTGCACAGGTAGTGGAACGCTTCCAGTGCCTCGGCATCGGTGATGCCGACGTATTCGGCGCGGCCGCTGTCCTTGAGCCACGAGTGCTCGGGGCCGACGCCCGGGTAGTCGAGGCCCGCGCTCACGCTGTGGGTCTCGGTGATCTGGCCGTTGGCATCCTGCAGGATGTAGGTGCGGTTGCCGTGCAGCACGCCGGGGCTGCCCTTCTGCAGCGAAGCCGAATGCTTGTCGGTGTCCAGGCCTTCGCCGGCCGCTTCCACCCCGACCAGCCGCGTCTTCTCGAACGGGATGTAGGGATGGAAGATGCCCATCGCATTGCTGCCGCCGCCGACGCAGGCGACCACGACATCGGGCTGCTGGCCGGCCATCAGGGGCATCTGCTCGATGCATTCCTTGCCGATGACGCTCTGGAAGTCGCGCACCATCATCGGGTAGGGGTGCGGGCCCGCGACGGTGCCGATGATGTAGAACGTGTTCTCGACGTTGGTGACCCAGTCGCGCATCGCCTCGTTCAGCGCGTCCTTCAGCGTCTTGCTGCCGGACTCCACCGGCACCACCCGCGCGCCCAGCAGGTTCATGCGGTAGACGTTGGGGCTTTGCCGCGCGACGTCGTTGCTGCCCATGTAGACGACGCACTCGAGTCCGTAGCGCGCGCAGATGGTGGCGGTGGCCACGCCGTGCTGCCCGGCACCCGTCTCGGCGATCACGCGCGGCTTGCCCATGCGGCGCGCCAGCATCGCCTGGCCGATCACGTTGTTGATCTTGTGCGCGCCGGTGTGGTTGAGGTCTTCGCGCTTGAGGTAGATCTGCGCGCCGCCCTGCTCGCGGGACATGCGCTGCGCGTGGTAGACCGGCGAAGGGCGCCCCACGAAGTGCTTGAGCTCGTAGTGGAATTCCTTCAGGAACTCCGGATCGTTCTGGTACCGCGCGTACGCGTCGCGCAGTTCGCTGATCGCGTGGGTCAGCGTCTCGCTGACGAAACTGCCGCCGTAGATGCCGAAATGGCCGGTGGCGTCAGGTTGCTGATAGGAGGGCATTCTGGGACCTTGCAAGAAGCACGTCAGCGGCGCGCACGGCCGCGACGAACTGATGGATCTTCTCCGGGTCCTTCACACCTTTCGATGCCTCGACCCCGGAACTCACATCAACGGCCAGCGACAGGAAGCGCGGCCGCACTTGCAGGATGCCATCGCCCACGTTTGCAGGTGTGAGCCCACCAGACAAAACGGCGTGACAGCTGACGCTTGTTGGAAGACGTGACCAAGGAAATGTCCTGCCGGCGCCGCCGTAGCCCTCGACATGCGCGTCGAGCAGCAGGGCGTGCGCCTGTGAGTGCTCCGAGGCGAATCTTACCAAGTCGAAGCTCGAGGCCTCCTCCAGCGGGATTCGGGCAGCGCGCATCCAGGGGCGCCCCGCGGCCGCCGTGATGCATTCCTGCGGCGTCTCGTCGCCGTGGAACTGCAGCACCGCGTTCGGCACGGCCTCGCAGGCGGCACGCACGTTGTCGGCCGTCTCGTTGACGAACAGCAGCACCGGGGTCACGAAGGGCGGCAGGCGCCGCGCCAGTTGCCCCGCACGGGCAGCGTCCACGTAGCGCGGGCTCTTGCCGTAGAACACCAGCCCCACCGCATCGGCCCCGGCCTCGACGGCGGCGTCGACGTCCTGCTCGCGCGTGAGCCCGCAGATCTTGATGCGCGTGCGCGCGGGGGCAGGGCTCGTCATGGCAGCCAATGATACGCAGCCGCCTGGCCCGGCAGTCCCCAGTGGTCTTCGTACACCGGCCCCAGGAAGTAGAGGCCGTCGGGCGAGAAGGTCGGTGCCGCCGCGTCGCGGCTCCTGGCCTGCAGCACCTGGAGCATCCAGGACGGGGGATGCACGCCCTGGCCCACGTAGACCAGGCAGCCCATGATGTTGCGGATCATGTGGTGCAGGAAGGCGTTGGCGCGGAACTCGAAGCGCCAGTACGGGCCGCGCCGGCCGATGGCTACGCTCTCGATCGTCTTCACGGGCGTCGGCGACTGGCACGAGGAGGCGCGAAAGGAGGTGAAGTCGTGCGTGCCCACCAGGTGCGCCGCCGCCTCGCGCATCGCCGATTCGTCGAGCGGCTTGAACACCCAGCCCACGCGGGCGGCTTCGACGCTCGGGCGCACCGGCGACTCGAGCAGCACGTACGCATAGCGCCGCGCCCGGGCGCTGTTGCGCGCGTGGAAGTGATCGGGGACGTGCCGGGCCCACTGCACCGCGATGTCCGGCGGCAGGAAGCTGTTGGTGCCGCGCACCCAGGAGAACTCCTCGCGCTGCACCTCGGTGTCGAAGTGCACTACCTGCTGCACGCCGTGCACGCCGGCATCCGTGCGGCCGGCGCAGACGGCGATGACGGGGACGGTGGCGAAGCGCTGCAGCGCCGCCTGCAGGTGGTCCTGCACGGTGCGGCCGGAGGGCTGGCTTTGCCAGCCGTCGTAGGCCTGGCCGTTGTAGGAGATGCCGAGGGCGAGTCTCACGGGATGTGCACCGTAGGTCGGCGGTGAGCGCGCGTCAGCGCCGAACCCCGACGGATCTCGCGGCGCGCGTGTCGGGGTTCGGCTGCGCGCTCACCCCGACCTACGGACGCGCCGGAGTCAGCCGATCTCCGCCAGCAGTCTTTGCGCGCGCGACTTCAGGTCGCCCGATGCCTCGGCCAGCACTTCCTCGGCCAGGCTGCGGGCGCCATCGGCATCGCCGATGGCATTGAATTCCTCGGCCAGCGCCAGCTTGGTGGCCAGCGGGTTGTCCGCGTCCTCACCGCCGGCCGCTGCGGGAGCGGAAGCGGGCGGCATGTCGAGGTCGAGGCCGGCCATCGGATCGATGACGGGCATCTTGACGGCAGGCGGCGCGGATGCAGGGACTTCGTTGTTGGGCAGGTCCAGCGAGAGGCCGCCCAGGTCGAATTCCAGCATGTCGCTCTTGGGCGCGGCAGCCACCGGGGCGGCTGCCGCCGGTGCCGGCGCCGGCGCGACCGGCTCGAAGTCCAGGCTGTTCTCGTTGACGTTCAGCGCCGGCGCTTCCAGGCGCACGGGCTCGGGCGCTGCCGCGGGCGGCATGCTGAAGTCCATTTCCAGCGGCGGCGGCTCCACCGGCGCGGGCGCGGCGACCGGCGCGGGCGACACGACGGGCGCTGCCGCAGCCACCGCGGGCTGCGGGCGGCCGGCAGGCGGCAGCACCGGCGCGGCGGGAATGGGCTGCTGCACCGTGTCGGGTTCGTCGCCCAGCGAGAAGTCCAGGTCCAGGTCGACGTCCGACGCAGCAGGTGCGGCGGCGGCCGGGGCCGGCGCGCGGGCGCTGGCCGCACGCGAAGCGGCGGCAGCGGTGGTGGCCGCAGCGGCCGCGGCGACGGCGGCGGCGCCGGGCTGGCCACCGGGCCGGTACATCGGGTTCGACGGGTCGAGGTCGCGGCCCAGGTCGCAGATGTGGTCCCACTCGCTGCCCGAGCCCTGCGTCAGGTTGTAGGCCTCCGCAGCCACGACCTCGAAGGCCTTGATGTCGCGCCGCTTGGCGTAGATCTCCAGCAGCTTGCCGTGGATGGCCACGCGCTGCGGGTTGGTGCGCAGCGCTTCCTTGAGGATCTCCTCGGCCTGCAGGTCGCGGCCGTAGGCGAGGTACACGTCGGCTTCGGCGACCGGGTCGACGTCGCCGGCCGCATCAAGCTGGCTCGGCGAATACACCATCGAGGAGCCGGTGGGATTGTTGGTCTCCGCCGTGTCGATGCGCTGGCCGCCGCTGGCGCCGAAGAAGGAATCGGGCTGCAGCCGGCTTTCGAGGAAGGAGCTGTCGACGGCGGCCGTCTTGCGCTTCTGCCGCATCTTGTAGAAGCCGAAGCCCAGGAGCACCGCGAGCAGGCCGACGCCGAGTGCGGGGATCAACGGGTTCTCGAGCACGTCGTCCAGCACGCTCGGCTCCGGCGGCGGCGGCGGCGGGGCACGGCGGGCGGCAGGTGCCAGCGCGGCGCCGGCAGCGGGTGCCGAGGCGCCGGCGGACGGCGCGGAGGCGGTGCCCGCAGGAGCGGAGGCGCCGGCAAGAGGCGCGATCGCGACAGCCGTCGCGGGAGCGGCGGTGCCGGAGGTGGCGGTGGAACCGGGTGCAGACGCGGTCGCTGCGGGCGCCGTCACGGCCGCTGCACTCGGCGCGGGCGTCGGTGCCGGCGTGGGAGCAGGCGTGGGAGCGGGGGTCGGAGCGGGTGTCGGCGCCGGAGTGGGAGCGGGTGTCGGCGCCGGAGTGGGTGCAGGCGTGGGCGCCGGCGTCGGCGCAGGCGCGGCGGCGCGCGTGGCAGCCGCCGTCGCCGCGGCCACGGCGGGCGCGGAGGCCGGCCGTGCTGCCGTGGCGGCACCCGGTGCGGGCGCCGCAGCAGTGGTCGTGGCGGGAGCGGGAGCGGGAGCGGGAGCGGACGCCGCGCGGGTGCTGCCCGCAGGCGGCGTGGCGCCGGCCGGCGCACTCACGCCCGGAGGCGCGGTGACGCCGGGACCCGGACGCGAACCGGTGCCGCCGGCGGAACCCGGGGTGCTGCCGGTCAGGCGATTCAGGTCCTGGATGTTCTTGTTCAGTTCCGCCACGCGCGTCTGCTGCTCGCGCGCGGCACGCTCCTTGGCGATCTGGTCGGCGCTGGACGCACGGCCCTGCACCGCGCCCTTGGACAGCTGCAGCTTGTCGGCGCTGGACGTGCCGGGCTTCTTGTCGTCGACCTGCGCCTGCACGCGGCCGCTGGCGGCGCGGCCGGCACCCGGCGTGGCGGTGGCCGGCACGCCCTCTGCCAGGCGACGCCGGAATTCGTTGAAGTCGCGGCTTTGCGCCACGAGCGTCTGCGAGGCCTCGCCGGGCGAGACGCTGCTGGCCTGGTCGCCGCTGGGCATGTCCAGCACCGCGCCGGCGCGCAGCCGGTTGACGTTGCCGTCGATGAAGGCGTCCGGGTTGGCACGCAACATCGCCAGCAGCATCTGGTCCAGCGACACGCTGGCGGGCTTGTTCGCGGCGGCCAGCTTCCCGGCCGTGTCGCCGGCTTGCACGGTCACGCGTTGGCCTTCGCCACCGGCGGCCCGGGGGGCCGGGGCCGGGGCCGCAGCGCGCGGGGCGGCAGGCGCTGCAGCCGGTGCGCGCGCGGTCGAAGGCGCGGGGGCGGGGGCGGGCGCCGGACGTGCGGCCGGGGATTGCGAAGAGGGCGCCGCGGCGGGACGCGGTGCGGGCGCGGTCTGCGCCTGCAGCGGCTGCTGCGGCTGGCGCATGGCCGGCGGATCGAGCAGCAGCGTGAAGTCGCGCGTGACGCGGCCCGATGCCCAGCTGGCTTCCAGGATGACGTCCACGAAAGGATCGTTGACCGGCCGGTCGCTCGCGAGGTTCAGGAAGTAGCTGCCGTTGGGACGGCGTTGCAGCGTGATGGTGACGTTGGACAGCGCCCCGCTGTATTCGAGGCCTTGTGCGCGGAAGGTCGCCGGCGTGGCGATGTTCGCGCGCAGCGAAGCCACTTCTTCGGGGGTGATCTCGGGGACGTCGATCTCGGCGCGCAGGGGCTCGCCCAGCGCGGACTGCACGGTGACGCGGCCGAGCGCAAGCGCCAGTGCATCGGGGGAGGCGAGGCCGAAGGTGCAGGCCGCCGCAAGCGCCAGGGCCGACAGCCGATGCTTCGGCTGCCGATTCCGTTTTGGCGTCCCCACTGCTCGTTCCACTGGCAGTCTTGTTCTCTTCATGCGGCCCATTGCCTCGAGGCTAAATTCGAAAAAGGACCATAGCAGCAACGTCTTAGACTGACAAGCTGAGACACCGCTTAACGTCCGTGGAACGCTTTTGCGCAAGGTCACACGCGCGCTCTTGTTGTCGGGTCACAACGCGGCGAAACGGGTGGATACAAGCAGCCGTCATCCCCGCGCAGGCGTGAATCCGGGGCATGCAAAAGAAAAAGCGCCGCGGTGCGGCGCTTCCTGGAAGCCCTGGACCCCCGCCTGCGCGGGGGTGACATTCATCAGGCCTCCAGCAGGATGCGCAGCATGCGCCGCAGCGGCTCCGCGGCACCCCACAGCAGCTGGTCGCCGATCGTGAAGGCGCCCACGTATTCGGGACCCATGGCCAGCTTGCGGATCCGGCCGACGGGGATGTCCAGCGTGCCGGTCACGGCCACCGGCGTCAGGCCCTGCAGCGTCGCTTCGCGCGTGTTCGGCACGACCTTCACCCAGTCGTTGTCGCCGGCGATCATCGCCTCCAGGTCCGCCAGCGGCACGTCCTTCTTCAACTTGAAGGTGAGTGCCTGCGAGTGGCAGCGCATCGCGCCCACGCGCACGCAGAAGCCGTCGACCGGCACCGCCTGCGTGCCGAAGCCAGCGCCCTGGCCCAGGATCTTGTTGGTCTCGGCACCGGCCTTCCATTCCTCGCGCGAGACGCCGTCGCCGAGGTCCTTGTCGATCCAGGGAATGAGCGACCCACCCAGCGGCACGCCGAAGTTGGCGGTCTCTTCGCCGGTCAGGGACTGCTGGCGGGCCAGCACCTTGCGATCGATTTCCAGGATCGCGGACTTGGGGTCGTCCAGCAGCGAGCGCACTTCGGCGTTGAGGGTGCCGAACTGCGTGAGCAGCTCGCGCATGTGCTGCGCCCCGCCGCCCGAAGCCGCCTGGTAGGTCATGCTGGTCATCCACTCGACCAGCCGCGCCTTGTACAGCGCGCCCACCCCCATCAGCATGCAGGACACCGTGCAGTTGCCGCCGATCCAGTTGCGCCCGCCCCTGGACAGCGCGTTCCTGATGACAGGCAGGTTGACGGGGTCGAGGATGATGACCGCGTCGTCCTTCATGCGCAGGGTGGAAGCCGCGTCGATCCAGTGGCCGTTCCACCCGGCCGCGCGCAGCTTGGGGAACACCTCGGTCGTGTAGTCGCCGCCCTGGGCGGTGATCACGATGTCGCACTTCTTCAGCGCCTCGACGTCGAACGCGTCCTTCAGCGTGGACTCGTTCTTCGCCATGGCAGGCGCCTTGCCGCCGGCGTTCGAGGTGGAAAAAAAGACCGGCTCGATCAGGCCGAAGTCGCCTTCGGCCTGCATGCGGTCCATGAGGACCGAGCCCACCATGCCGCGCCAGCCGACGAGGCCGACCAGCGGTTGTTGTCCGTTCGAGAGTTTCATCGGTGCGCGCCTTTCAGTTGGATCCTGTTTCCCCGGCTCGTCCGGGCCGGGGAGGGCGCGCGACGAACCGGAGCTGCTAGCTCTTGGTGGTGATCGTCTTCTTGGTCAGGGAAGCCACGACGGCCTCGCCCATGTCGCGCGTGCCCACTTTGCGGGTGCCCTCGGACCAGATGTCCGCCGTCCGCAGGCCCTGCGACAGCACGTCCTTCACCGCGGACTCGATCCGGTCGGCGGCTTGGGGCTGGTTGAGGGAGAAGCGGAGCATCATGGCGGCAGACAATATTGTAGCCAAAGGATTAGCGATCCCCTTGCCGGCGATGTCCGGCGCGCTGCCGTGGGACGGTTCGTACAGCCCCTGGTTGGACGCGTTCAGGCTGGCCGAGGGCAGCATGCCGATGGAGCCGGTCAGCATCGCCGCCTCGTCCGAGAGGATGTCGCCGAACATGTTGCCCGTGACCACCACGTCGAAGGCCTTGGGCTGCTTGACCAGCTGCATGGCCGCGTTGTCCACGTACATGTGGTCCAGCTTCACGTCGGGGTACTGCTGGCCGACTTCGGTGACGATGTCCTTCCAGAACTGGAACGTTTCCAGCACGTTGGCTTTGTCGACACTCGTTACTTTCTTGCCACGCTTGCGGGCGGCCTGGAACGCGACGTGGGCGATGCGTTCGATTTCCGGGCGCGTGTAGCGCATGGTGTCGAAGGCCTCGTCGGCGCCTTCGAAAGCGCCATCGGGCGACTTGCGGCGGCCGCGCGGGGTGCCGAAGTAGATGTCGCCGGTGAGCTCGCGG
>DATAGN010000609.1:0-3904 GCA_036263715.1 Ramlibacter sp. | reverse complement strand
GCGGTGAAAGCCCTCGCCGTCCTGGCCGCAGCGTGCACGCTGGTCACTGCCGTCGAAGCCGCGGACGATCCCGCGCTGGACCGGCTGCTGGTCGTCGCCGACCACGTGGCCCAGTGCAAGAAGCACGAAGCGCCGATCGCCTTCCTGGCTACGGCGCTGCAGGTCGACTGGTACCGCCGCCCCGGCCACGACCGCCGGGCGAACGTGATCGTGGACGACCTGTTCCGGCACATGGGCTACGTGCCCGAGGCGTCCGCGCCGCCGTCAGAGGTGCCGGACCTGCGCGTGCGCTCGCGCGACCCGGTGCTGCAGCAGAAGAAGGACAACCTGCGCGCGGTGTGGGTGCAGGCGCTGCCGCAGCTGGGGCCCTGGATGGCCAGGCCGCGGCCGGTGCTCGGCGACCGGGAATGCGCGGCGCTGGCGGCGACCGCGGTGGCGGAAGGAGCGGGCGTGCTGGACAAGCTGGCGCCGCGTTCGGCCGAAGTCGATGCGCTGCTGGCGCCCATGTGGAAGCTGGTGCAGGCCGAGCGCCTGAACACTAGCTGCGTGCCGGCGGCGACCCGGCCCAAGCTGGGCGGCGGCGCCGTCGTGGAGCTCTGGGCGCAGCGGCTGCAGGACGCGACCCGCGCGCTCTGGGCGGAAGACGCCGAGGCGGTGGTGATGGAAGGCGATGCCCTGGCCGACCTGGCCGCCATCGCCGAGTCGATGCCGACGCTGCCCGCCGGCAGCCCCGTATGCAAGGACGCCACCGCGCGCATCGAAGAGAACGTGCAGTGGCTACAGAACTGGATCAAGGCGAAGTGAATCGTGCCTAAACGTCAAGACATCAAGAGCATCCTCATCATCGGCGCCGGCCCGATCATCATCGGCCAGGCCTGCGAGTTCGACTACTCCGGCGTGCAGGCCTGCAAGGCACTGCGCGAGGAGGGCTACAAGGTCGTCCTGATCAACTCCAACCCGGCGACGATCATGACGGACCCGGCCACGGCCGACGTCACCTACATCGAGCCGATCACCTGGCAGACGGTGGAGAAGATCATCGCCAAGGAGCGGCCGGACGCGATCCTGCCCACCATGGGCGGCCAGACGGCGCTGAACTGCGCGCTGGACCTGTGGCGCAACGGCGTGCTGCACAAGTACAAGTGCGAGCTGATCGGCGCCACGCCGGAAGCGATCGACAAGGCCGAGGACCGCCTGAAGTTCAAGGACGCGATGACGCGCATCGGCCTGGGCTCGGCGCGTTCGGGCATCGCCCACTCGATGGAAGAAGCGTGGACCGTGCAAAAGACGGTGGGCTTCCCCACGGTCATCCGCCCCAGCTTCACGCTGGGCGGCACGGGCGGCGGCATTGCCTACAACTCCGAGGAGTTCGAGACCATCTGCAAGCGCGGCCTGGAAGCCTCGCCCACCAACGAGCTGCTGATCGAGGAATCGCTGCTCGGGTGGAAGGAGTACGAGATGGAGGTGGTCCGCGACAAGAAGGACAACTGCATCATCGTCTGCTCCATCGAGAACCTGGACCCGATGGGCGTGCACACCGGTGACTCGATCACCGTGGCGCCGGCCCAGACGCTGACCGACAAGGAATACCAGATCATGCGCAACGCCTCGCTGGCCGTGCTGCGCGAGATCGGCGTCGACACCGGCGGCTCCAACGTGCAGTTCTCGATCAACCCGAACGACGGTCGCATGATCGTCATCGAGATGAACCCGCGCGTGTCGCGTTCCTCGGCCCTCGCTTCCAAGGCCACGGGTTTCCCGATCGCCAAGGTGGCCGCCAAGCTGGCGGTGGGCTACACGCTGGACGAACTGCGCAACGACATCACGGGCGGCGCGACGCCGGCGTCCTTCGAGCCCTCCATCGATTACGTGGTCACCAAGATCCCGCGCTTCGCCTTCGAGAAGTTCAAGGACGCCAACGACCGCCTCACCACGCAGATGAAGTCCGTGGGCGAGGTGATGGCCATGGGCCGCACCTTCCAGGAATCGTTCCAGAAGGCGCTGCGCGGCCTGGAAGTGGGCGTCGACGGCCTGAACCAGAAGACGGTGGACCGCGAGGTGCTGGAAAAGGAACTGGGCGAGCCCGGTCCCGAGCGCATCTGGTACGTGGGCGATGCCTTCGGCATGGGCCTGAGCGTCGACGAGGTCTACGCGCTGACCAAGATCGACAAGTGGTTCCTGGTGCAGATCGAGGAGATCGTGAAGATCGAGCTCGAGCTGGACCAGCTGACCGAAAAGCACGGCGCCGGCGCCCTGGCGCAGCTCGATGCGGCGACGCTGCGCGCGCTCAAGCGCAAGGGCTTCTCGGACCGGCGCCTGGCCAAGCTGCTGAAGACCGGCGACAAGGCGGTGCGCGAAGCGCGCAAGAAGCTCGGTGTCCGGCCGGTCTACAAGCGCGTGGACACCTGCGCGGCGGAATTCGCCACCAACACCGCCTACATGTACTCGACCTACGAAGACGAGTGCGAGGCGGAGCCGACCGACCGCAAGAAGATCATCGTGCTGGGCGGCGGACCGAACCGCATCGGCCAGGGCATCGAGTTCGACTACTGCTGCGTGCACGCGGCGCTCGCCATGCGCGAGGACGGCTACGAGACCATCATGGTCAACTGCAACCCGGAGACCGTCTCGACCGACTACGACACCTCCGACCGCCTGTACTTCGAGCCGCTGACGCTGGAAGACGTGCTGGAGATCGTGGACAAGGAAAAGCCGGTCGGCGTGATCGTGCAGTACGGCGGCCAGACGCCGCTGAAGCTGGCGCTGGGCCTCGAGGCCGAGGGCGTGCCGATCATCGGCACCTCGCCGGACATGATCGACGCCGCGGAGGACCGCGAGCGCTTCCAGCAGCTCCTGACGAAGCTGGGCCTGCGCCAGCCGCCCAACGCCACGGCCCGCACCGAAGCCGAGGCGCTGCAGAAGGCCGAGGCCCTGGGCTACCCGCTGGTGGTGCGTCCTTCGTACGTGCTCGGTGGCCGCGCGATGGAGATCGTGCACGAGCAGCGCGACCTGGAGCGCTACATGCGCGAGGCCGTGAAGGTGTCCAACGACTCGCCGGTGCTGCTGGACCGCTTCCTGAACGACGCCGTCGAATGCGACGTCGACTGCATCGCCGACAGCCAGGGCAACGTGTTCATCGGCGGCGTGATGGAGCACATCGAGCAGGCTGGCGTGCACTCTGGTGACTCGGCGTGTTCCCTGCCGCCGTATTCCCTCTCGAAGGCGACCGTCGACGAACTGAAGAAGCAGACCGCGGCCATGGCCAAGGCGCTGAACGTCGTCGGCCTGATGAACGTGCAGTTCGCCATCCAGGAGAAGGACGGCCAGGACGTGATCTTCGTACTGGAAGTGAACCCGCGCGCCTCTCGCACGGTGCCTTACGTTTCCAAGGCCACCGGCATCCAGCTGGCCAAGGTGGCGGCGCGCTGCATGGTCGGCCAGACGCTGGAGCGGCAAGGCATCCGCAAGGAAGTGACGCCGCCGTACTTCAGCGTCAAGGAAGCCGTGTTCCCGTTCGTGAAGTTCCCGGGCGTCGACACCATCCTCGGCCCGGAAATGAAGTCCACCGGTGAAGTGATGGGCGTGGGCAAGACCTTCGGCGAAGCGTTCGTCAAGAGCCAGCTCGGCGCCGGCACCAAGCTGCCCCGGTCGGTGGATGGCGAGGGCAAGTGCGCCGGCAAGGTGTTCCTGACCGTCAAGAACAGCGACAAGCCGCGCGCCGTGGAAGTCGCGCGCCAGCTGCACGCCATGGGCTTCCCGCTGATCGCGACGAAGGGCACGTCCGCCGCCATCAACGCGGCCGGCGTTCCCTGCGAGACGGTCAACAAGGTCACGGAAGGCCGGCCGCACGTGGTCGACATGATCAAGAACAACGAGATCTGCATGGTGGTGAACACCGTGGAAG
>DATAGN010000608.1:0-4707 GCA_036263715.1 Ramlibacter sp. | reverse complement strand
CACGATCCGCAGCTCGCTGTTCGCAGCGGTCGACGAGGCCGGCATCCCCGACGCCGTCACCAACCAGCTGGTCGACATCTTCTCCGGCGACATCGACTTCCACCGCAACCTGCGCGCAGGCGACCGCTTTGCCGTGGTGTACGAGACGCTCGAAGCCGACGGCGAACCGATGCGCACCGGCCAGGTCCGCTCGGCGCAGTTCGTCAACGCCGGTCGCGTGCTCGAAGCCGTCTGGTTCCAGGAACCGGGCCAGCGCGGCGGCTTCTTCGATTTCAACGGCAAGAGCCTGGAGCGCACCTTCCTGGCCTCGCCGATGGAGGTCTCGCGCGTGACCAGCGGCTTCGCCATGCGCCTGCACCCGATCCACCGCACCTGGCGCGCCCACACGGGCGTGGACTACGGCGCGCCCACCGGCGCCCCGGTGCGCACCATCGGCGCCGGCCAGGTCGACTTCGCCGGCACCATGAACGGTTATGGCAACGTGGTGGAAATCGACCACGGCGCCGGCAACAGCACGCTGTACGCACACCTGAGCCGCATCGACGTGCGCAAGGGCCAGCGCGTCGAGCGCGGCGAGCGCATCGGCGCGGTGGGCAGCACCGGCTGGGCGACCGGCCCGCACCTGCACTTCGAGTTCAAGGAACGCGGCCAGCACCGCGACCCGCTGGAAATGGCCCGCCGCAACCAGCCGGCCGTGGAACTGACGGCGCAGCAGCGTCCGAAGTTCGAGGAGCTCGCGCGCGGCATGCGCACGCAGCTGGCGATGGCGGCGCAGGCGAACATGGTGGCTTCGGCGCGCTAAGTCGCCGGTCCGGCGGTTAGCATCCGCCGCATGCGCGATCTCTTCATCGGCCTGATGTCCGGCACCTCGATGGACGGGGTGGACGGCGTCATTGCGGATTTCTCTACCGGGGTGACCGTGCTGCGGCACGCCAGCGCGCCCTTTCCCGACGCACTGCGCGCCGAGCTCATGGCGCTCAACACGTCCGGGCCGGATGAACTCCATCGGGCCTGGCTCGCAGGCAACGGGCTCATGCGCGTGTATGCGCAGGTGGTGGCGGACCTGCTGGCCGGCTCCGGCATCCCCGCCGGGAACATCGAAGCGATCGGCGCCCACGGCCAGACGGTGCGGCACCGGCCGCGGATGTTCGACGGCACCGGCTACACCATCCAGCTGGCCCAGCCGGCCTTGCTGGCGGAGCTGGTCGGCATCCGCGTGGTGGCGGATTTCCGCAGCCGCGACGTTGCCGCCGGCGGGCAGGGCGCGCCGCTGGCGCCCTTCTTCCACCAGTCCGTCTTCGCGCAGCCTGGGCAGGCGGTGGGCGTGCTGAACATCGGCGGCATCTCCAACATCACCGTGCTGCGGGCGGACGGCAGCATGACCGGCTTCGATTGCGGCCCCGGCAACGCGTTGATGGACCACTGGTGCCTGCAGCACACCGGCCAGCCCTACGACGACAACGGGCGCTGGGCCGCCGGCGGCCAGGTGCTGCCGGACCTGCTCGCGTCCTTCCTGGCGGAGCCGTACTTCGGCGAGCCGCCGCCCAAGAGCACCGGCCGCGACCTGTTCAACTTGCCCTGGCTGGGGCAGCACCTGCAGCATTTCGGCCAGGCTGCGCCCCAGGACGTGCAGGCGACGCTGACGGAGCTGACCGCCCGTGCCTGCGCCGGCGACGTGGAGCGGAATGCGCCGGGCCTGCAGCGCCTGATCGTCTGCGGCGGCGGCGCCCTCAACGGCCACCTGATGCGCCGGCTGCAGGCGCTGCTGCCCGCCGCCCGCGTGATCTCCAGCGCGCAGGCCGGCCTGCCGCCGCTGCAGGTGGAAGCCGCCGCGTTCGCCTGGCTGGCGATGAAGTGCCTGCGCGGCGAACAACTGGAGCTGCAAAGCACAACGGGCGCCCGAGGCGCCCGTGTGTTGGGGGGAATCTACCCGGCCTAGGCCGAGAAGCTCGACCCGCAACCGCAGGTGGTGGTCGCGTTCGGGTTCTTGATCACGAACTGCGCACCCTGCAGGTCTTCCTTGTAGTCGATCTCGGCGCCGACCAGGTACTGGTAGCTCATCGCGTCGATCAGCAGCGACACGCCGTTCTTGGTCATGACGGTGTCGTCCTCGTTGGCGATCTCGTCGAACGTGAAGCCGTACTGGAAGCCGGAGCAGCCGCCACCCTGCACGAAGACGCGCAGCTTCAGGTCCGGGTTGCCTTCCTCGGCGATCAGGTCGGCCACCTTCGCCGCGGCGCTGTCCGTGAACAGCAGCGGGGCGGGCATCTCGGCGGAAACTTCTTGGGCGACTGCGCTCATGGCCTTCTTTCGTCAGTGACTGTCGGGATCATAGCGCCCGCGGGGGCGCCACCACCTTCAGCCGCTCTTTGACGCCAGCTTCAGCAGGGGCTTTTCCTCGTCGGACGCGGCGGCGCTGCTGGTGAGCGGGCGCAACGAACCAGAGATGGTGGCTCCCTGGTGCATCTCAAGCGCGACATAGGAAACGTCACCTTCGATGCGGGCTTTCGGCTGCAGTTCCAGCAGTTCGCGGGCGTGCACCGGGCCGTTGACCGTGCCATTGATGATGACGTGGTCGGCGGTGATGGCACCCTGCACCACGGCGGCCTCCGAAATCACCAGCAGGCTGCCGTCTTCCGGGCTGGCCTGGATGTCCCCGAACACCTCGCCATCCACGCGCAGGCCTTCGTTGAACTTCATGTTGCCTTCGATGCGCGTTCCTTGCGCGATGAGGCTCTTGATGGGCGGCTGGGCTTTCTTGCCAAACATGGAATGCTCCTAATACGACGTTCTTGCTTACAGGGACACGTTCTGGACCGCGCGGCTCACTGAGCCTTCCACCACGCGGGCCGACACGTTCTTGACCACCGCGTCCGGGGGGAGGTCGACCATCCCCTCGACCCGGCGGTACTGGCGGAATTGCAGCGGCTGCGGACCGCCCGGGAGCGCCATGATCCAGGGCTTGCCGTCGCGGCTGCCGGAGAGGCTCACCTCCAGGCGGCCGCGGAATTCGGGAGCATTCTTGACCGGCTGGATCACCAGCACCTGCCATTTCAGTTGCGTGCCGGCCAGCACCTCGGCCTGCAGGCCCCGGATGGCCACGCCTTCGGCGCCATTGGCTGTCGTCAGCTTTTCGAAGAAGCCGAGGTCTTCGCGCAACGTGCGGTTCTCGGCTTCCAGCGTGCGCACCTGCGTGACCAGCCGCTCCTGCGCGGCGCGTTCGACCGTGAAGGCGCTGCCGGAGGTGTTGATGATCGACTGCAGGCGGTCGCGTTCGGCCCGCAGGCGGGCGTGGTCCTCTCGCAGCTGCGCGAGTTCTTCCTTCGCCCCGGAGTCGACGCCGGCGATTTCCTTGCCGCGCTCGAAGGCCCACAGGCTGATCGAGCCGCAGAACCCGAGCACGAGGGCGGCGGTCGCCCAACGCAGCGGCCAGGGCATGGCGCTGCGCACCTTCATCCGGGGTGCGCTGATCGTCAGACGACGCCTGAGCAGCTTGAAACGCATGGACGAGGATGCTGCCCAAACCGGCAGGCGCCAGCAAGTCCTATCTTGTGCAGCTTTGTGTCGGACGAGGAGCCGTTGCTCATCCAGCCCAGCGGACAAGCCATGAAAAAAGCCCGGCGCAGCCGGGCTTCCTGTTGCGTGCTCGCAGCGGCTTAGCGCTTGGAGAACTGCTTGCGGCGGCGGGCGGAGTGCAGGCCGACCTTCTTGCGCTCGACCTCACGGGCGTCGCGGGTCACGAAGCCGGCTTGCGACAGCTGGGGCTTCAGGGTCGCGTCGTAGTCGATCAGCGCGCGGGTGATGCCGTGGCGGATGGCGCCGGCCTGGCCGGATTCGCCGCCACCGTGCACGTTGCACTGGATGTCGAACGCTTCGGCGTTGGTGGTCAGCATCAGGGGCTGCTTGACGATCATGATCGAGGTCTGGCGGCCGAAGAACTGCTCGATGTCCTTGCCGTTGACCGTGATCTTGCCGGTGCCCTTCTTCATGAACACGCGGGCGACGCTCGACTTGCGGCGGCCGGTGCCGTTGTTCCATTCACCGATCATCGCGTGATCTCCAGGGGCTTGGGTTGCTGCGCGGTATGCGGGTGCTCGGCGCCGCCGTACACCTTGAGCTTCTTGATCATGGCGTAGCCCAGGGGTCCCTTGGGCAGCATGCCCTTGACGGCCTTCTCGAGCGCGCGGCCGGGATGCTTGGCCTGCATTTCCTTGAAGGTCTGCTGGCGGATGCCGCCCGGGTAGCCGGTGTGGCGGTAGTAGATCTTGTCGGTCTCTTTCGCGCCGGTGACCCGGAGCTTGGAGGCATTGATGACGACGATGAAGTCGCCGGTGTCGACGTGAGGCGTGTAGATGGCCTTGTGCTTGCCGCGCAGTCGGAGGGCAGCTTCGCTGGCTACCCGTCCGAGCACCTTGTCGGTGGCGTCAATCACAAACCACTCGTGCTTCACGTCAGCGGGCTTGGCGCTGACAGTGGTGGACATGAATGTCTCTCGAGTTGCGGTTTGGCGGGCCCTTTTCCACGGTCGGTTTCCCTCTGGCGGGGATCTCTTAGGTGGGGTTGTACTTCTCCGTCGCGGGGCCACTGGGCGCTGCGGAACCCGGCATTATACGGTCCGGTCGGGAAATGCGCATCCGGGAGCGTCGGGGTTCGGCTTCGCGCTCACCCCGACCTACGGGAACACCGGTATTTGCGTAGGGCGGGGTG
>DATAGN010000607.1:0-4276 GCA_036263715.1 Ramlibacter sp. | reverse complement strand
CGTGGTCTGTGGTGTTCCGGCCACGATGACGTCGGGGCGCTCGGACACGATGCGCGTGGCGAGCGCGTCCATGCGCTGGACCTGCCCTTCCGCGTGTTCCGGGCGGTATTCGATGTTCCGGCCCTCGATCCAGCCGAGATCGCGCATCCCCGCCTTGAACGCTTCCAGGAAGACGGCACTCTCCGTCGCCGAGCCGGAGAAGAGGAAGGCCACGCGCTTCGCGCCTGCGTCAGTCGCCGCCCTCGCGGCCGCCGGGCACACGCTGCAGGCGCCGGCAAGCAGGAGCGTGCGCCGGTCGATGAGGGGGCTGCGTCCCACGGGTCCCTCCCTTTCGTGCACGGCGGGTGTCGTGCCATGCACCTTGATCCTAGCGCAGCCACGTGTGCGTCTGCAATGTTCCGAGCTGCCGTCAAAGTTCTCGGGCGGCGTCGGCTGCGCTTGAGATAATCGTGGCCATGACGCCCCCCCGCCCCGTCCGCACGCAGTACGAGGACTTCATGCGCCATGTGTACCGGCATGGCACGCCCAAGACCGACCGCACGGGCACCGGCACGCGCAGCGTCTTCGGCTACCAGATGCGCTTCGACCTGAACGAAGGCTTCCCGCTGGTCACGACCAAGAAGGTCCACCTGAAGTCCATCATCCACGAGCTGCTCTGGTTCCTGGAAGGCTCCAGCGACAACAACAGGCTGCGCGAACGCGGCGTGACGATCTGGGACGAATGGGCGCGCGAAGACGGCGACCTCGGGCCCGTCTACGGCGTGCAATGGCGCAGCTGGCCCACGCCCGATGGCGGCCACATCGACCAGATCGCCGAAGCGGTCAAGACGATCAGGGCGAATCCGGATTCGCGCCGCATCATCGTGAGCGCCTGGAACGTCGCCGATATCCCGAAGATGGCCCTGGCTCCCTGCCACGCCTTCTTCCAGTTCTATGTGGCCGACGGCAAGCTCTCGTGCCAGCTGTACCAGCGCAGCGCCGACATCTTCCTGGGCGTGCCCTTCAATATCGCCAGCTACGCCCTGCTCACGCACATGATGGCGCAGCAATGCGACCTGGGCGTGGGCGACTTCGTCTGGACCGGCGGCGACTGCCACATCTACAGCAACCACCACGAGCAGGTGGAACTGCAGCTGTCGCGCGCCGCCTTCCCTTACCCGACGCTGCAGATGAAGCGCAAGCCGGCGTCGATCTTCGAGTACCGGTACGAGGACTTCGAGGTCGTCGACTACCAGTGCCACGGCGCGATCAAGGCGCCGGTGGCGGTGTGATGCAACTGGGCCTGATCTACGCGCACGCCCGCAACGGCGTCATCGGCAAGGACGGCATCCTGCCCTGGCACCTGCCCGAGGACCTGGCGCACTTCAAGCGCACGACCCTGGGTGCGCCTGTGATCATGGGCCGCAAGACCTGGGACTCGCTGCCGCCGCGCTTCCGGCCCTTGCCGGGACGCAAGAACGTGGTGGTCACGCGCGACGCGAACTGGCAGGCAGCGGGCGCCGAGCGCGCCGGCTCGCTCGACGAGGCCATCGCCTTGTGCCAGGGCGCCGAGACGGCGTGGATCACCGGGGGCGCGGAGATCTTCCGGCTGTCGATCCCCCACGCGCATCTGGCCGTGGTGACCGAGATCGAGGCGGACTACGAGGGCGACGTGCACGCGCCGCAGCTCGGGCCGGACTGGCAGGAGATGGCGCGCGAGCGCCATGTCTCGAGTACCGGGATTGCCTACAGCTTCGTGACTTTCCGCCGCAAACAGTAGGCGGCAAGTGCGGGTGCGCGCGGCGGCTGCCTAGAATCGCCGCACACCCACGCAGAGGAAAACAACGATGTCAGGCGGAACCTTCCACGTTCATGGCCCCCACGACCACGAACTGGAACACGCGCAGCAGCACGCCGCGCACGAGGGCGAGCAGGCCCACCACGGCGTGGCCGGCGGCATGATCAACCAGATCGCGATGTTCACGGCGGTGATCGCCACCGTGGGCGCCATCTTCGCGTACATGGGCGGCGCCACGCAGGCCAATGCGGGCCTGTACAAGAACAACGCCGCGATCAAGAAGACCGAGGCCTCCAACCAGTGGAACTACTTCCAGGCCAAGTCCACGAAGCAGTCGCTGGCCGAACTCTCGCGCGACATGGCACCGAACCCGGCGGACCGCGACAAGTACCAGGCCAAGATCGACCGCTACGAGAAGGAAAAGAAGGAGATCCAGGCGCAGGCCGAGAAGGTGGAAGCCGAGGCCAGGGACTGGGACAAGCGCAGCGACGAGCAGATGCACCTGCACCACCGCTGGGCGCAGGCGACCACGGCCTTGCAGGTGTCGATCGCGCTGGCCGCGATCGCCCTGCTGACGAAGAAGAAGTGGCTGGAGGTCGGGATGTTCGGCGTGGGAGCGATCGGCGTTGCGATCGGGGCCCTCGCCGCCTTCCACATCTAGCAGGCGCGACCCCAAAAATGGGGGCCGCAAGCGCTTGCCACGGCCGCGGCGCATGGCTACCCTGAGCTTCGCCCCAGGAGTGCTGCCGTGTTGCCAACCGTCCCGCCGCCGATGGACCCCGCGCCCGCCGCCGCACAGCCGGTAGCCGTCGGCATCCTCGAGGACGAGTCGCACGTGCGCAGCATGTTCGAGCAGGCGGTGCGTTCCGATCCGACCCTGCGCATCGCCTTCAGCGCAGCCAGCGTGCAGGACGCCAAGGACCAGGCGCGTCTCTCGCCGGCGCAGGTCTGCCTGGTCGACCTCGGCCTGCCCGATGCCGACGGCCGCGAATTCATCCGGTGGCTGCGCACCGACAGCCCGGCGACCCTGGCGATGGTGGTCACCGTCTTCGGCGACGACGAGCACATCCTCAGCAGCTTCGAAGCGGGCGCCGTCGGCTACCTGCTCAAGGACGCACCGGCCGGCGAGATCGCGCTGCGCATCCACCAGATGCACGCGGGCGGCTCGCCCATCAGCCCGGGCGTGGCGCGCCGGATGCTGCAGCATTTCATGCGCCCCGCTTCCATGGCCGGCACGGCGGCCGCGCCCCTGGAGAATCCCCTGAGCGAGCGGGAGCACGAGGTGCTGCGGCTGATCGAAAAGGGCCTGAGCTACAACGAGGTGGCGCAGGTCCTGGGCATCACCTGGAACACGGTAACGAGCTACCTGCGCCGCGTCTACGCCAAGCTGGAAGTCAGCTCGCGCGGCGAAGCGGTGTTCGAGGCGCGCCAGCGCGGGCTGCTTTGAGGCTGGCCGCCGCCGTGCGGCTGGTGGCGGCGCTCCTCGTTCTTGCGCTCTGCTGCGGCGCTCACGGCGGCGACGCGCAGATCGCGACCCTCACCCGGGCCAGCATCCTGCTCGATCCCGGTGAACGCATCCCTGCCGACGATGCCGCCTGGCAGCCGCAGGCCCTGCCGGACGACTGGTCGCGCACCCGGCCCGGCGTGCTCGGCGCCGCCTGGTACCGCGTCGAATTCGACCTGCCTGCCGATCGCCTGCAGCTGTCAGCCTTGTACGTGCCGCGCACCAGCATGATCGGCGCCGTCCAGGTGAATGGCGAAGTGGTGGGCGGCACGGCGGAATTCGACGAGCGCGCGAGCCGGCAGTGGTACCGGCCGCAGTTGTATGCGGTCCCGGCAAAGCTGCTGCGCCCCGGACGCAACACGCTGCACCTGCGGGTGCAGACCTACCCGCAGCACGAACGCGCCTTGTCCGAACTCCACTTCGGGCCATCCGCCGCGGTGGAGGCGCAGTGGCGACGCCGCACCCTGCTGCAGATCACCACCGTGCAGATCGGAACGGCCGTGACGGTGGGCCTTGGACTCGTCGCGCTGCTGGCCTGGCAGCTGCTCGGGCGCGACACCTTCTACCTGTACTTCGCCGCAGCGGCGGCCTGCTCGTCGCTGGGCAACCTGCAGTTCCTGCTGACGCGCATCCCCCTGCCGCCGTTCTGGTGGGAGATCCTGTCCTGCACGATGCTGATCTGGTGCTACATGCTCGTGGGCCTGTTCGTGCTGCGCTTCGTCGGCACCGTGCGCGCCGACCGCTTCCTCCTGGCGGCATGCGCCGCCGTGCCGCTGGTGCTGTGGGCGGGCACGGAAGCGCACTTCCGGGTCGTCAGCAGCATCGTGTACGCGCTGGCCTTCGCCGCCAGCTCGGTGGTGCTGGCGGTGGGAGTGCGAGCCGCGCACCGCCAACGCGCGCGCGGCACCTGGCTGATCGTGGCGGCGGGCGTCGCGATCTTTCCGCTGATGGGGTACGACTGGGCCAACTACATTGGCCTCACAGGCTTCAGCGAT